>JAJZUH010000152.1 GCA_021847165.1 Pseudomonadota bacterium | reverse complement strand
GCGTCATTCCCTGCGCCAGCACGGTCTGCGGTGTGATGACCTTGACCACTTCCGGGGTGAAATAATTGCTCTGGGTGAAATAGGCATTGGGGGCGTAGATCGGATCGACCGGTTTCTTGATCGGCATTGCATTGAGCACGGTGATGGCGCTGGCAACGGAACAATAGGTCTGGTTGATCTGCTCGGCGAACCACGGGCTCAACTGCCAGTAGTCCGCATCGGGCTGCATGCGGGCACGCAGTACCCTGCCCGCATCGGAGTTCCAGTAGATGACCGCAGGTTCTGCCGCTTGCACGGCAAGCGCTGCCGCCATCAGCACGATCAGGAGGATTGCACGCGAAAGTTTGCCCATCATCATTCTCCCTCCGGGTCTGTCACCCGTTATTCGGGGATGCCGCCGTAGCCATTGCGCATCCCGCCGCCGCTTCGACTATCTGAGAGGACACTCGGCCGGATACTTCACTTCGGTGCAATTCTCGAAAGCGCCGGGCTTCATGGTGCCGTTGACATTGTGATAGGGCGCGAAGCATTCCTGGCTCTTGTGATACCGGTCCCATTTTGCGGCGCACGTTGCCGGATCGTTCGCGCTTTCGTCGATGCTGACGGCGCTGGCCGGGGCCGGTTTCTGCGCATCGTCCGTTCCGCTTCCCGTGTCGGCGGCACTTGCCCAGAACGGAACCAGCAACAGGCACATGAACAATATTCTGTTAGCCATTTTTCATCCTTTCGAAGTAAGCGGGGGATTCGGTGGAACATCATAGTACAAACCGGTTCCCCTGAATATCTGCAATACGAACGGGTATTGCTTCTACAACTCTCGGTTTGAGCGGCACTGGCCCGGAATCGTTCCGCGCCCTACTTCCGTGCGCTGATGGCGGTGAGGATGCCTTGCAGGATGGCGGTGGGCGTAGGTGGGCAACCGCTCACCGCCACATCCACCGGAATGACATTGGAGACTTTGCCGCAGGTGGCGTAGTTTTCGTCCGCGTCGTCGGAACAGAAGATGCCGCCATTGCAGGCGCAATCGCCGATCGCCACCACCAGCTTGGGTTCCGGCGTGGCGTCGTAGGTGCGCTTGAGCGCGATCTCCATGTGCCGCGATACCGGGCCGGTGACCAGCAGCAGGTCGGCGTGGCGCGGGCTGGCAACGAATTTGATGCCCAGTCCTTCGATGTTGTAATAGGCATTGTTGACCGCATGGATCTCCAGTTCGCACCCGTTGCACGAACCCGCATCGACCTGCCGGATCGCCAATGCCCCGCCGAACGCATCGAGGATCTGCTGCTGCAGGCGTTGCGTGTCGACACGCAACGCCTCGTCCGCCTGCGGCGGCGTTTCGCTCTTGATGCCGGTTCTGAGTATCTGTTTGAGTATCTGGTACATATGCCCGCCTCTACAGGTCCTGCCCTGTGTAGCTCAGATTGAACGATTTGTTGATGAGCGGGAAATCCGGCACGATGTTGTCGATGATGGCATGCTCCAGCAGCGGCCAGTTCTGCCAGGACGGATCGTGCGGATGCACGCGCGCCAGCCCGCCCTGCGCATCGGTATGGATCGCCACCATCACCTCGCCGCGCCAGCCTTCCACCATGCCGATGCCGAAGCCGTTCGCCGGCAGTCTTTCCAGCGGGGCCGTCGCCGCGTCGTCGCACGCCAGCCTGGCCAGGATCTCGCGCTGCAGGCGCAGCGACTCGAACAATTCGTCGAAGCGCACGATGACGCGGGCCGCGACATCGCCGTTGCGATAGGTCGCCATCTGCACATCCAGTGTGTCGTATGGCGCGCAGGCGAACTGCACGCGCGCATCCCAGGCCTGGGCGCTGGCACGCCCGGCCAGCCCGCACAGGCCGAGTTGGGCCGCCAGTCTCGGTTCGACGCAGCCGGTGCCGATGAAACGATCCTGCGCACCCGCATGCTCGTCGTAGATGCCGCGCAGGATGCGCACCTGCTGCTCCAGCATGTCGCATTCCTGCTCGATGATGCTCTTGCCTTCGACGGACAGGTGCGAGGCCACGCCGCCCGGCACGATCGCGTCCATCAGGTAGCGATGGCCGAACAGCGCGGCATTGTTGCGCAGCACCTGCTCCTTGAGTATCCAGAACTGGGCGAAGCCGAACGACAATGCGACGTCGTTGCCGAGGTAGCCAAGGTCGCCCAGGTGATTGGCGACGCGCTCGCGCTCCAGCAGCAGGGCGCGCAACCACAAGGCGTTGTTCGACGGGGTCACCCTGGCGATGCTTTCCGCCGCCATCGCATAGGCCCAGGCATAAGCCACGGTGCTGTCGCCGCTCACCCGTCCGGCCAGTTTCGCGCCCTGCTGCAGGCTCATGCGCTCGAAGCGTTTCTCGATGCCTTTGTGCACATAGCCCAGACGTTCTTCCAGGCGCAGCACGCGCTCGCCGATGATGGAGAAACGGAAATGTCCGGGTTCGATGATGCCGGCATGCACCGGCCCGACCGGGATCTCGTGCACGCCCTGTCCTTCCACCTGCACGAACGGATAGTCGTCGGCTTCATGGGTGCGGCTCGCCGCCGCATCGAAATCCTTGCGCAAGGGGAAGCTGCCGCTGTGCCAGGCGCCGTGGCGCAGCCATTTGCGGTGATCGTGCCCCTCCTGCGCGTAGATGCCGAGCAGGTCATAGGTTGCACGCTGCATGCGACTGGCCGCCGGGAAGATGCCGCTGATATCGGGGTAGTGCGGATGCTCCGCCGGCAGCGGTACATTGAGGCAGACCAATCCGGTCTCGTTGATCAGCACCACGTGCAGCACAAACCCGCCGCCTTCACTGCGCACGTCGCTGCCCCACAGCGCCACCAGCCTGCCGCCGCCGTCGTGCACCTGCCGGCAGATCGCATGCAGGTCGTCCGCTGCGATATCGCCGGCCCATGCGGGAAGCGTATCGGTCAGGCGGCTCAGTTTCAGGTTAGGGTGTTTGATCGGCATCGCTTATCCTAACAAGGCCGCTGCCTGCCGGTACCAGTCGGCCAGATAGGGCGGCATGTACAAGCCGAGCATCAGCACCAGCAGCAGGTGGGCGAACACGGGGATCAGCGCGGGCGGATGCGGCAGCGGTTTCGCCGTGGTCTCGCCGAACACGATGGGCTGCACCTTGCCGAAGATGGCGGCGAACGCCGCACCCAGGGCGATCAGCAGGATCGGCGTCGACCACGGATATTCGTGCATGGCGGTGGTGATGATGAGGAACTCGCTGGCGAACACGCCGAACGGCGGCATGCCGAGGATGGCGAACGTGCCGAGCATCAGTCCCCATCCCACCGTGGGGCTGACCTGCAGCAGGCCGCGGATGTTCTCCATCAGCTGGGTGCCGGTCTTCTGTGCAGCATGGCCGACGGCAAAGAAGATCGCCGACTTGGTGAGCGAATGCACCGTCATGTGCAGCATGCCGGCAAAGGTCGCCACAGGCCCGCCCATGCCGAAGGCAAAGGTGATCAGTCCCATGTGCTCGATGGAGGAATAGGCGAACATGCGCTTGATGTCTTTCTGGCGGAACAGCGAGAACGCCGCCACCACCACCGACAGCAGGCCAAAGCCCATCATCAGGTTGCCGGCGAAATGCGATTCCAGCGAACCGTCCACCAGCACCTTGCTGCGCACCACCGCACACAGGGCGACGTTGAGCAGCAGGCCCGACAGCACGGCCGATACCGGCGTCGGGCCTTCCGCATGCGCGTCCGGCAGCCAGCTGTGCAGCGGCACCAGCCCGACCTTGGTACCGTAACCCACCAGCAGGAAGATGAACGCAAGTTTCAGCACCGTCGGTTCGAGGTCGCCCTTGACCTGGTTCAGGTGCGTCCACAGCAGCGCGGTGCCGCCTTCGCCCAGCACGCGCTCGGCGGCGAAGTACAGCAGGATGGTGCCGAACAGCGCCAGCGCGATGCCGACGCCGCACAGGATGAAATATTTCCACGCCGCCTCCAGGCTGGCCGGCGTGCGGTACAGGCTGACCAGCAGCACGGTGGTGAGCGTCGCCGCCTCCATCGCCACCCAGACGATACCCATGTTGTTGGTGGTGAGCGCCACCAGCATGGCAAAGGTGAACATCTGGTACATGCTGTAGTACAGGTGCAGCATGCCTGTGGTGAGCTTGCCGTGGTGCTGCTCGATGCGCATGTAGGGGCGCGAGAACAGCGAGGTGGTGAAGGCGACGAAGGCGGTCAGTGCGACGAGGAACACGTTGAACTGGTCGATGAAGAACTGTTCGCTGAAGGCGACCTGCGGTCCGGATTCGACCACGCGCACGGTCAGCACCACCGATGCGACGAAGGTGGCGAAGCTCATCAGCGAATTGAGTTCCGCCGCCCAGCGGCGCGAACCGAACGCGGCGAGCAGGCCGCCGCCCAGCAACGGGGTGAGCAACAGCGCCATGAGTTGCAGGTCAATCATCCTTGAGCTTCTCCATGTGGGTGATGTCCAGGCTGTCGAAGGTCTCGCGGATCTGGAAGAAGAAGATGCCGAAGATGAAGGTGGCCACCAGCACGTCCAGCGCGATGCC
>JAJZUH010000151.1 GCA_021847165.1 Pseudomonadota bacterium | reverse complement strand
TGGCGTATGGCATTGCCATGGTGGCGTCGCTGCAGGCAGCCAGGACCAGCTTGCCATCGGGAGAATAAGCGACCGCGTTCACCGGCCCGATTTTTCGCCGCCATATTTCCCGGCCGCTGCCCAGATCAAGCATCGTCATGTCGTTATTATTGTCCCCCGGCGTGAGGTAATCCGCCGTCAGCACGATACGATTCCCGTCAGGAGAAACAGCTCCGCTCCGGTACCCCTTGAATTCCCTCACCACGTTGCCGCTTTGCACGTCTGCCAGCTTGGTGGTGAATGAAGATTCCGTGCTGAAAAATCCTATGGTGTTCTCCAGCCCCACCAGATATTTTCCGTTCTGCGAAAATGAAACCAGCCCGCCAAATGCCCCGTTGATCGTGCGCAACTCGCGCCCGTTTTCCAGTTCGAACAGTTTGGTCACGTCGCCGCTCATCAACCCCGTACGCGCCGAGATGGCGGCGGTCTTGCCATCAGGCGCATAGACGATATCGGTCACACCATAACTTGCGTTGAAATCCCTGGTGTCGATCTTCATCGACTCGCTGGCCTTTGCGATGTCCCATACCCTGACTATGGAATTTACCCCTCCGGTGATCAGCTTGCTTCCGTCTGGCGAAAAAGAGAGGGCGGTGACGAAAGACACTTTGCTTTTCACCGCCATCGCCTTCTCGCTGGA
Organism: Pseudomonadota bacterium; assembly: GCA_021847165.1. Taxonomy (GTDB): domain Bacteria; phylum Pseudomonadota; class Gammaproteobacteria; order Burkholderiales; family Gallionellaceae; genus Sideroxyarcus. Next base: position 3,861 of record JAJZUH010000151.1, on the reverse strand, counting down.
GTTGGAACTCAATTGGGGTGTTATCTGCGTGCTTATGCAGCCTGCAAGCGCCAGGGAATTCAGCAACACAACAAGTCTTCCATATCTCATATCCCGACCCAGCCTTTCGTTAAGGTGTCTCTTTGCGGATTTCAGTCCCGCCCATGCTCATTCTCATCTTCATTAACTCCATCTTCAATGGCAATCGTGCGACCCATGTCTGACAGACTACTGCCGAACGGCTAACCGCTCCCGCAGGATGTGCAGTTCCACCTCGATGTTCGCACCGTGTGCCGGGGTGATATTCCATCGCAAGGCATCCTTGGCGATGCCGGGCACTTCGTAAGAATCGCGTTGGGCAGGAATGGTCGTTCACCTTGGATTTGAACCGGCTCAGTCGGTTTTTTTCTTCGTTCCGCTCCGGGCTGCCGGCGGCCGTGCGAACGACTTCCTGATCCTGGTCAGTTCGTCCAGCCGCATCGCGACCTTGCGATTGACGCTGCCTTCCGGGTAGGCACCCTTGGCATCGGCCTCGCCGGCCGGCAATCCGGTCAGCAGCGAAATCGCCTGGTCGACGTTTTCCACGGCGTAGATGTGGAATTTGCCCGCCGCGGCGGCGGCCACCACATCGTGACGCAGCATCAGGTGCTTGATGTTGGCTGCGGGGATCAGCACGCCCTGCTCGCCGCTCAGCCCGCGCGCCTTGCAGATATCGAAGAACCCTTCGATCTTTTCGTTTACCGCACCGATCGCCTGCGCATGCCCGAGCTGGTTCACCGAACCGGTGATCGCCAGCGATTGCCTGATCGGCACGTCGGCCAGGTTGGAGAGCAGCACGCACAGCTCGGCCAGCGAGGCGCTGTCGCCATCGATCATGCCGTAGGACTGCTCGAACACCAGGCTGGCGGAGAACACCATGGGCCGGTTCTTCGCGTAGCGCGAAGCGAGGAAGGAGGAAAGGATCAGCACGCCTTTGGAATGGATGGCGCCGGAAAGCTTCACTTCGCGCTCGATGTTGATCATCTCGCCATCGCCCAGACGGGTGGTTGCGGTGATCCGGGTCGGCTGGGCAAAGGAGAAATTGCCCAGAGAGATGACCGAGAGCGCGTTGATCTGGCCCGTCACCGCACCCCGGGTATCGATCACCAGCGTGTCGCGCAGGATCGCCTCGTACAGGCGGTCGCGCAACCTGTCCTGCCTGCGTATTTGCGCATCGATGGCACTCTGCACATTGGCAGCCTCAACCACCTTGCTGCCGGCTTCGCGCGAACAATAGTCCGACTCGCGCAACAGATCGGCGATGCTGCGCATGTGCGTGGACAGCCGCTCCGCATCGCCCACCAGCCGCGCGCTGTGCTCGATCACCCTGGCCACGGCGCTGCGGTCGAACGGCAACAGGTCTTCCTTGCGCGCCAGCGTGGCGATCAGCCGCGCATAGAGCTGGTGAGTGTCCGCATCGCGCTCGATACGCTCCTCGAAATCGGCCGCCACCTTGAACAGCTCGCCGAACTCCGCGTCGTATTCCTGCAGCAGGTAATAGAACAGGCGGTCGCCGAACAGGATCACCTTGGTGTCCAGGGGGATGGGTTGCGGTTCCAGCGACACGGTGCTGACCAGGCTGTACATCTGCCCCAGCGATTCGATGCGGATCTCGCGCGTCTGCAGCGCGCGCTTCAGCCCTTCCCAGGCGAACGGCTGGCTCAGCACCTTGCGGATGTCCAGCAGCAGATAGCCGCCATTCGCCCGGTGCAGCGCGCCGGGCTTGATCAGGGTGAAATCCGTGACCAGCGCGCCGAACTGGGAAATATGCTCGACCCTGCCAACCAGGTTGCTGTAGGTCGGGTTGTCCTCGCTGACGATGGGAGCCCCCGGTTGCTTGCCGCTGTCCACCAGCACATTCACCTTGTACTGATGGAAGTTCTGATGGGAGACCATGGTCATGCCGCCTATCGTCGCGGATTCCTCCTGCTTGCGGAAATCGTCCGCATTGTCGACCATGACCTGCCTGACCTGGTCGAGATAGTTCAGCACCTCCGGCAATTCGGCATAGGATTCCTTGATCTCGTTCACCAGATGGTCGACCGCCGATAGCGTGGTTTCGCGGTCGAGCTGCTTGACGCGCTCGTGCCGTTCCTTGCGCCATTGCGGCATCTGGCGCATGATTTTTTCCAGCCGGGTCTGCAGCTCGACGATCGCCTCCTCCATCCGCGCCCGTTCTTCCTCCGGCAGCTTCTCGTATTCTTCCCGCGGGATCACTTCATGGTCGCGCATCGGGGCAAAGGCGAATCCCTCGGGAGTGCGCATCAGGGCGATCTGTTGCTGCTCGGCGGCCTCGCCCAGTTCGCTGAAGGCCTGCTCCTGCCGCTTGCTGAATTCCTCCTGGATCGCGCCGACCTTGGAACGATACTCGTCGCCCTCGAACAGCGCGGGAATGGCGCTGCGCAGATATTCGACCAGCTGCTCCATGCGCGAGCGCAACTCCTCGCCCCGTCCGGAAGGCAGCCTGAGCATCAGCGGCTGATGGCGCTGCGCGAAATTGTTGATGTAGCACCAGTCGTCGGGCTTGCGCTCCTTGCCCGCCCGCTGTTCGAGGAACTGCCGCACCATGCTGCTCTTGCCGATGCCCGACGGGCCGAGCACGAACAGGTTGTAGCCATCGTGACGGATGCCGGTGCCGAAGCGGATCGCATCCATGGCGCGCATCTGGCCGATGATCTCGGTCAGGTCATCCAGGTCGGCCGTGGTCTGGAACGCGAATTGGCTGTGGTCGCAGGAACGGTAGAGCTGCTGCGGCTGCAGCAGGAATGGAACGTTCGTTTTATTTCTCATGACTGATTCCCCGTTCAGTTGATTCCGGACACACCACGATCATTCTACTGCCATCGGCAAGCCTGTCAGCGCTTTCCGGCAACCCGTTGACCGGCTTTCCGCTCATCTCAGTTTGATCTCGGTCCAGATGCGCGACAGCACGCGGCGCTGGTGGCGGTCGAGGTCACGCAACATCTCCAGCCGCGCCTGTTGCGCCTTGTCCGGAAACACGGCGGGACTCTGCGCGATCTCGGGCTGGATGTAGGGCCGTGCCGCCAGGTTGGGGTTGCCGGAACCGATCAGGTTGGTGAGCTCGGACGAATTCCTGCCGTCGAGCATGAAATCGATGAAGCGGTGCGCGAGGTCGGGGCGCGGGCCGCTCTTGTGCAGCACCATCGAATCCAGCGCCAGCACGGCGCCCTCCTTCGGAATGCTGGCGAGGATGCGGAAGCCGCGCTGCGCCTTCTGCGCATCCTGGTCGGCCTGGAAGATGTCGTTGGAATAGCCGTGCACCAGCCAGATGTTGCCGACGGTGAGCTCCTTGATGTAGCTGGAAGCATTGAACGCCGCCCAGTAGGGCTTGGCGCGGAGGATCAGGTCGCGCGCCTGCTTCCAGTGCGCTTCGTCGGTATCGTTGGCTCCATAGCCCAGATACTTCAGCGCCGCCGCGAGCAGCTCGCGCTGGCTGTCGAGCACGGTGACGCGCCCTTTCAGCTTCTCCAGATAGCGCGGCTCGAACAGCACCGCCCAGCTGTCCACCGGCAACCCCAGTTCGCGGATCTTCACGTCGTTGTAGCCGATCAGCGTGATGGTGTAGGCATACGGCACCGAGTACTTGTTGCCCGGGTCGAACGCGGTGTTCAGGTAGGCCGGATCGATGTTCTTCAGGTTGGGCAGCAGGCGCTTGTCGAGCGGGCGCAGCGCGCTCTGGCGGATCAGCGCCTCCACCGCGTTGCCGGTCGGCACGATGAGGTCGTAGCCGGTGGCGCCGGCCGCCAGCTTGGCCAGCATCTCCTCGTTGTCGGAATAGTAGTCCTGCTCCACGCGGCAGCCGCACTGCTGCTCGAAGCGTTC
>JAJZUH010000150.1:2820-4592 GCA_021847165.1 Pseudomonadota bacterium | reverse complement strand
CAGCAGGAATAATGGCCGGACTGGGCTGGATCTATTTTGCCGGCCTGTTGCTTGCGGCCGCCATCGCGCTGCATCACTACACGCTCATCAAGGACAGGAACCGCGAGAAATGCTTTGCGGCGTTCCTGCATAACAACTGGTTCGGGACGGCGGTATTCGTCGGGATAGCAGTCGAATACCTGGCGCAGTGAAGACCCTTCGCGACTTCGTCCATGCCCAGCGGACTTCAGTGCCGGCGCAGCAACGGATGCGCGCCGGCATCCTCGACCGGCGTGAGCCCCTGGACCGCAATCGCGGTTTCATTCGGCAATGCCAGCATATTGAACGAAGCGACGTTACCGTAGATGTTTTCGCTCTTTCCGGCGAAGTTGCCCGGATTGAACAGGGGCGGAATGTGCCACCACAGCTTGTAACCTGCCGCCCACAACCATTCGATCAGCGCCTTTGACCGCTCGACGCGGTCGTTCTCCAGGTATATCGCGGGCCTGCAGCGCGCGATCGTCCCGGTTGCCCCCTCCAGCACTTTCTGCTCGAAACCCTCGACATCGATCTTGATCAGTCCGACGTCGAAATCTCCCGGCACCAGTTGATCGAGAGGCACCGAACGGATCCGCTGGCTGCCGCCGCCGTCTTCGCGCATGAATACCCCGCCTGAGTTGTTCTCGCGCGAGTAATCCGGCGCTTCGAACGTCAGCCAGCCAGGCGCATCGCTGCACGCAGCATTTTCCGCCACCACGTTGAGCAACCCGTTGAGCGCCAGGTTGGCGCACATGTTCTGGAACACCACGGGCTGCGGTTCCACCGCCAGCAGGCGCCGGCCCATCCTGGCCAGCTTGCGCGCCATCGATACGGTGTGCGTACCGATGTTGGCGCCCACCTCGACCGCATCCTTGCCGTCCTGCATCAGCTGCTCGAGGAATTGCCACTCGATCTCGCCGTATTCCCCATACAGGATCACCGCCCGCCCGAGATACACATCGTGCGGGCTGACCAGGAAGCGGCCATGCCTGGCGTCGACCAGCCGGTAGGGATTGTCGCTCGCGGAAGACGGGCCGCCGGCTTGTTGCATCCCGCCGGCTGCGGCGCGCTGCGCCGTTTCCTGCTGCAGCGCATCCAGGTTGGCCTGAGCCCCCATGCAGGCCGGGTTGATCTGCAGTGCACGGCGGAAACTCGCGGCAGCTGCTTCCAGCCGGCCCAATCCATGCAGCACGGCCCCCAGGTTGTTGTGAGCATCCGCATAATCCGGATCGATGTTCAGCGCCTGCCGGTAGCTGGCTTCGGCCTCTTCCAGCCGCCCCATGTCCTGCAAACCGACGCCCAGGTTGTAATGCACCTCGACGTCGCCCGGCGTCAGCAGGGCCGCTTTTTGCATCGGCACCAGCGCGTCATCGCTCCGCCCCATCTGCTTGTATACGGCGCCCAGTGCCTTCCAGCCGAATCCGTATTGCGGGAAACGTACCGTCATCGCACGCGCGCTGTCGGCCGCTTCCGCAAGGCGCCCCTGGCTGAACAGGGCGACCAGCGCATCGATCTCCTGCAGCGACGGGCTTGCCTGATGTTGCAAAGGGTTCTCCATCGTCATGGCCTGGCCTCCGGTCTCCTGTGGCGCGTATCTGGATCGCAATTCCCCGCCAACCTCGGCGATCACCGAAGGCCAGTCGCCGGGCGCGGGTTGCCGGAACAAGGTCGCCGACGGATACCATGGACTGTCGCTCCGATCCAGCATCCAGCGGTAATCGGGAGCGAACGGCAACAGTATCCAGACCGGTTTG
>JAJZUH010000150.1:0-2720 GCA_021847165.1 Pseudomonadota bacterium | reverse complement strand
GGTGAGTATCCTGAACAGCGCCTTGTTCCAGTATGCGACCGCATGATCCGGCTTCAGCGCGATGGCGCGGTCGAAACTCGCCAGCGCCTCATCCAGCCGCCGCAAGTCCTGCAAGACGGCACCACGATTGCTGTATGCCTCGGCATAGTCCGGCTTCAGCGCGATGGCTCGATCATAGCTGTCCAGCGCGGCCCGGTTTTCGTCCAGGCATAGCAGCACATCGCCGCGGTTGTAATAGGCCACCGCATCGTCCGGCCTCAAGGCGATGGCCTGGTCGTAACTCTCCAGTGCGGCGCGATACTGCTTGAATTGATGCTGTGCGACAGCGCGGTTGAAATGCGCCTGGGCATGGCCCGGATCGCATCCGATCGCCCGGTCAAAACTCTCCACCGCTTCCTGCAAACGGCCCTGTTGCTTGAGCGCAGTCCCCAGGTTGTTGTATGCCTCGGCATAGTCCGGTTTCAGCGCGATGGCCTGCCGATAGCTGGCGATCGCCTCGTCCAGCTTGCCCTGCTCATACAGCGCGGTACCCAGGTTGTACCGCGTGTCGGCGAGATTCGCATCGATACGGAGCGCTGCACGATAACTCGCCGCCGCTTCGGCCAGCTTCCCCTGGGTCTGCAGCACGTCCGCCAGATTGTGGTGTGCCTTGACATAGTCGGGCTTGCGCGAGATGGCCTTGCGATAGCTGGCGGTCGCCTCGTCCAGCTTGCCCATCTCTTTCAGGGCATTGGCCAAATTGTAGTGCGCCTGGGCAAAATCCGGCGCCATCTTGAGCACGTCGCCGAACAATGCGACAGCGTCATCGTAGCGCCCGCGCTGCGTGGCGATCACGCCTAGCAGATGCAGCACATCCGGCTGCCCCGGCTCAATCCGGAGTATCTGCCGGCAGCTCGTTTCGGCTTCGCCCAGCCGGCCCGCCTCGAAATGTTCCAGTGCCGCCCGGAATGTATCGGCGAGCGCAGCCCCTGCATCGGCCTGGCCGGATACAGCGGACTTGTCGTGCTTCAGGCAGCATTGCTTGTATTTCTTGCCGCTGCCGCAGGGGCATGGATCGTTGCGGCTGGTTTTTGCAGTAGTCATCGGGGCTTCACAACAAAAATGGCTCCATTCAACTATACGATCCGGCGGCATGCCGGCTTCTGCCGAACAGACCGGCAAATCCACGCCAATTGACGGGAATGAATCCCGGCATCATGCGGCAAATTCCGCCGCATGAGCCTCACCGAAAAAATGCGCGCGCCCGCGAAACACCTTGTAGCAGTTATTCCTCCAACAGGCTGCGTAACATCCATGCAGATTTTTGGTTCCGGCATAACGTGGCAAAAGCCGCCACATTAGCCTTCACCGAAAGAACGCCGCGCAGCTTCACGCAAAGCCCATCACTCTTCCAGCAGGCTTCTGAGCATCCAGGCGTTCTTTTCATGCACCTCCATGCGCGCGGAGAGCAGGTCGACCGTTGGCTGGTCGCCCGCCTTGTCGGCGATGGGCAGCACTTCGCGCGCGGTGCGCACCACGGCTTCCTGCCCGGCGACTAGTTGCCGGATCATTTCCCTGGCATTGGGCACACCGCTGCTTTCCTTGATGCTGGTGAGCGCGGCGAATTCCTTGTAGCTGCCCGGGGCGGGATAACCCAGCGAGCGGATGCGCTCGGCCACCAGATCCACCGCATTCCAGATTTCGGTGTACTGGGCCATGAACATCAGGTGCAGGGTCTGGAACATGGGACCGGTGACGTTCCAGTGGTAGTTGTGCGTCTTCAGGTACAGCGTGTAGGTGTCGGCCAGCATGCGCGCCAGGCCGTCGGCGACTTTCTTGCGGTCCTTCTCGGCGATGCCGATATTGATGGATGGTGCCTTGCTCATGATCGTTCTCCTTGTCTGGTTAACTTAAAGAATGATGCCGTCGTGCAACCTGCTGTCCGCTCCGGAAATGTTATCACCCTTGTCCCGGAACGATGGCCAGTTTCGCCATCTCGTTGCGCTCCCCCGCGTATTCGCCGGTCAGCACGAATCCGCGGATACGCCCCTCGGCATCCATGAAGGCCATCTTCACGCCATTGCCGTCGGCCAGGGTGTGCCATTCGCCCGCGGCATCGCATGCGACGGGCAGCACGGCGACCGGATGCGCCGGCGTCTTGACCACCACTGGCATGACGGGGAATGCCGCAGGCGTCTCTACTCCGGCCAGCGTCTTTGCCAATGCGCGGGCGGCATGCATGATGGGCAGCACGAAAGGCTGCACGCGCCCGGCGATCTCGGCGCAGTCGCCCAGTGCGAAGATGTCGCGCTCGCTGCTGCGCAGGCTCGCGTTCACCACGATGCCCCGGTCCACCGCCAGCCCCGCCGCCTTGGCCAATGCTGTGCGCGGACGCAGGCCGACCGCCGAAAGCACCAGGCCGGTTTGCAGGCGCGAACCGTCCGACAGGGTCAGCGCATATCCCGCTGGCGCTGCGTCCACGCTGCTCACCGATACGCCGAAGCGCCAATCCACGCCCAGCGCTGCGAGCGGCTGCAGCAGGCGCATTCCTGCCTGCTCCGGCATCAGGCTGGCGAGCGGATAAGCGCCCGGGTCGATGACGCTGACGGCAAAGCCGGCAGCAGCCAGGTCGTTGGCGAACTCGCAGCCGATCAGCCCGCCGCCCATGATGGCGATGTGCTTCACCCCCTCTGTGGCGGCACGGAAGCGCGCATAGTCGGCGATGTCGTTCACCGACAGCA
>JAJZUH010000149.1 GCA_021847165.1 Pseudomonadota bacterium | reverse complement strand
ATCATGGCGCCGCCGCCGAACCCCATGATTGCCATGCCGGTGGCCATGCCGCGCCGGTCGGGGAACCATTTGATCAGGGTCGATACGGGAGAGATGTAGCCGAGGCCGAGGCCGATGCCACCGATGACGCCGGAGCCGAGCCAGAGCAGCCAGATCTGGTGGGTGACCACGCCGACGGCCGAGATCATCAGACCGCCGCTCCAGCAGAAGGCCGCCACGACGCCCGCCTTGCGCGGGCCCGCGTGCTCCAGCCAGCCGCCCCACAGGGCTGCCGACAAGCCGAGAAAGACGAAGAACAGGGTGAACATCCAGCCCAGCATGGAGATCTTCCAGTCGCAGGTGGTGGCGAAGACCTGTGCCAGGAAACTCATGTCCTGCGGGCAAACGACGGGCTGCGTGATGCCGATCGCCTTGGAAAGCGGCAGCCAGAACACCGAGAAGCCGTAGGCCATGCCGATGCACAGGTGGATGGCCAGCGCAGCGGGCGGGACCAGCCAGCGGTTGAAGCCGGGTTTGGCAATGGTGCGCTCCCTGTCCAAAAAGCCGGGTGCCGCTGGTGCAGCTGAAGCAATGACGCTTTCCATGTAGTCTCCTCCGTTGTTATTAAAAGAATCCCTCGTACCAGCGATGCGGGGCCGACCGGTACGATTTGTGGCGGTACGGATTATCTCCCCTTGAATCAAGGTACGACAATCATACGGCGGATGAAAGTGGAAAATACCGAATGTCTATTCGTCTTTGGCGAATGAATCGTTCAGATGATGCGCTTCCGTCAGCAGGGCCTCCATCATCGGCAACCGGGGTTCCCGTTGCGGCACGACTAGCCCGGTCGTCCAGGCCACTGCCGGTTCGACCAGCGGCAATACCCTGACGCCGTCAGGGATGCCGATCAGGTCGAGCACGCTGCGCGGCATGATGGAAGACCAGGCGCCGGAACACACGTGAGCCAGCATGCTGACGATGGAATTGGTTTCCACGGTTGGATGGACTGTGCAATCGAGTCCGGCGAAGACCGCATCGATGGTCTTGCGGTTCTGCATGTCGGGCGTGAGCAGGCACAGCGGCACGTGCACCGCCTCCAGCCAGGTGACGCTGTCGCGCCCTTCGAATGGCCCGCCGGACGGCGTCAGCAGCACATGGCTCTCGTTCCACAACGGCACCGTCAACAACTGGCGGACAGCTTGTGCAGACTCGACATAGACGATGCCGGCATCGAGTTCGAACTCCTGCATGCGCGCCAGGATTTCGCTGGTGGAAAGCGACAACACCTCGATCGTCACCAGCGGGTAGCGGCGGGAGAAGGCGGACGTGAGGGAGGCGACCACGGTCAGTGCGGTCGGGATCACGCCCAGGCGCAGATGTCCGCTGAGGCCGTGGCGCAACCGGCCCAGTTCTTGCCGCATGCCTTCCTCTCCTGCGGCCATGCGATGGGCATGATCGACAACGCACTGCCCTTCGGGGGTAAGACCGGTGAAGTGCTTGCCGCGCTCGACCACGGCGACGCCCAGTTCCGCCTCAAGGTCGCTGATCGCGGCCGAAAGCGTCGATGGCGAGATGTGGCAGGCCGCCGCCGCGCGGCCGAAATGTTTCTCGCGCGCGAGGGCGATCAGGTAGAGGTATTTGCGGGCGATCATCATATCGAGGCTGCGTCCATCATCGCCGAAAGCCCGCCATACGGCAACCTCGCGGCGGCATCCTGCCCGGCGCGACCGCCCTGGATAATTAACAATTAATTTACCGATACTTCACATCTCCTTGACGTTCTGTTACATTGTTTTTTCGGACTCGTTGCCTGGGGGCGATGGAGTATCCGGGGAAACACGGCCACTTCGACGCAAGTGGGCGAGAGAAGGTAAACAACCTTCATTTTCAACTTAATCACTTAATCCATAGGGGAATTATGAAATCTATCATCGTTAGCATGACAGTAGCTGGTTTGATGGTTGCGGGCAGCGCAATGGCGGCCGACATGCCGGAACTGGCCAAGAAGAACAACTGCGTCGCTTGCCACGCCATGGACAAGAAGCTGGTCGGCCCGGCTTTCATGGATGTCGCCAAGAAGTACAAGGGTGCGACCAGCTACACTTTCAAGGGCAAGGAATATCCGCTGGTGGAAGGCCTCATGATGAAGGTGTCCCAGGGCGGTTCCGGCAACTGGGGTTCCATGGCCATGACGCCGAACGATCCGGCCGGCAAGAAGCAGGATCAGATCAAGGAGCTGGTCGAGTTTGTGCTGGGTCTGGCCAAGTAAACCAGGCAATCTCCCAAAAAAGCCCGCTTGCATGCAAGCGGGCTTTTTTGTGGGCGCTGCACGCGCGGTTCAGCCGCTCATGGCAGGTGATGGATTCCGGTGATCCTGGCCTGTCCGACTGCCAGCGCCAGCGCCTCGACGGCTTGCGTGCGGGCAAAGCTCTTGCGCCATGCCAGTGCGATGCGCCGCGAAGGCACCGGTTTGGCGAAAGGAATGACGCGCAGCAATTTGCTGCGATAGCGCGCGCTGTTGGCCGAGGCGGGCAGCACGGTGATACCGAGACCGGAAGCGACCATGTTGCGGATGGTTTCCAGCGAAGTGCCTTGCTGTATTTCCGCCCCCTTGCGGCTGAGTTCGGGGCAGGCCTCGGCGACCTGGTTGCTGAAACAGTGGCCGGAATTCAGCACCAGCACTTTTTCTTCCGCCAGCTCGGGCGCCTTGATGCTGCGCCGGTCCGCCCAGCGATGACCGGAATTGACCACCACCTCGAACGGTTCGTCATATAAGGGATGGGTGAGGATGCCCGCATCGCCGAAGGGCAATGCGATCACGATGACATCCAGCCTGCCGTTGCGAAGCAGGGTATCGAGGTTCTCGGTGATGTTCTCCTCCACTTCCAGCGGCATCTGCGGAGCGACCTTCTTCAGCGCCGGAATAAGGTCCGGCAGCAGGTAGGGGCCGACGCTGTGGATGATGCCGATGCGCAAGGGGGCAGCGAGCTGGTTCTTGCCCTGTGCGGCGATCTCGCGGATGCGCTCCGCTTCTTCCAGCACGCGCTGCGCCTGTTCCACGATGGCCGTGCCGACCGGGGTGAGCGTGACGTCGCTCTTGCCGCGCTCGAAAACCTTCAGGCCCAGCTCTTCTTCCAGCTTCTGTATTGCCAGCGACAGTGCGGGCTGGCTGATGAAGCACTTCTCTGCCGCACGGCGGAAATTCAGCTCCTGTGCCACGGCGACAATGAAACGCAGTTCGTTGAGTGTCATGATGTTCCCCTTCCTTGTGATTTGCATAATAAATCAACCGGGTTTGAACAATCAATTGGATTGATGGCCTGGCGAAGCCTACATTGCGTCCGTGGGCAGCAGCCACGTCGTCAACCAACCGATAGGAGAGCAACATGAAACGACCAGAGATCAAAACCATGGCCAATCTTGAAGCGGCATTTGCCGGTGAATCGATGGCGCATATCAAGTACCGCTATTTCGCCAGGATCGCACGCGCGGCAGGCGACGAGGCGACGGCAAGGGTGTTCGAGGAGACCGCCGACCAGGAAGTGCAGCATGCCCTCGGCCACCTTGACCTGCTCTACCCGAAGGACGAGATGAGTCCCCAGCGTTGCCTGCAGATGGCGATCGAAGGCGAGACCTACGAGTACACCGAGATGTATCCCGGTTTCCTCAAGACGGCGCAACAGGAAGGCAATGCGGCGGCCAGCGCGGAGATCGTGCAGCAGATCGCCGAATCGAAAGAGCATGCCGAGCTGTTCAAGGCGACGCTGGAAAAGGCGGCCAAGCGCTTCGCAGCCCTGGCCAGGGTGGAAGAGCGCCATGCCAACCAGTACCGCGCAGTCCTGGCGAAGATCACGGCTTGATATCGACGAATGAAAAGGAGAATGAAATGAAGACATGGCAATGTGTGGTGTGCGGATTCGTCTACGACGAGAAGGCGGGACTGCCGGAGGAGGGCATCAAACCCGGCACCGCATGGGCGGACATACCGGCGGACTGGGCATGCCCGGACTGCGGGGTGGCCAAGGCCGATTTCGAGATGGTCGAGATTTAGCGGGCAGCAAAACTACTGCGGCGTTGCACGGCGCTCGCTTCCTCGCCTACCCGCGAGGTATGCCTAGGACGCTGTGCGCCGCGCGCCTTGCATCTGACCATCCTCGCTACGTTTTTCAACCCACTGAAGGGAGAGATGAAATGGAATCAGTCGTGGTTCTGGGCAGCGGATTGGCGGGATACACCGTGGTGCGCGAACTGCGCAAACAGGATGGCGACATCGCGGTCACGCTGGTATCGCGCGATGACGGCGATTTCTATTCCAAGCCCATGTTGTCGAATGCGTATGCCCAGCGCAAGGATGCGGCCGGCCTGGTGCAGACGCCGGCTGTGCAGATGGCCAAACAGCTTGGCATCGAATTGCGCAGCCGTTGCGAAGCGAGCGCGATCGATACGACGAACAAGCGCTTGCACACCACGCAGGGCGTGCTGGCCTATGACCGCCTTGTGCTGGCAGCGGGCGCGGATCCCATCCGCATCCCGTTGCAAGGCGATGCCGCCGATGCGGTGCTGTCGGTGAACGACATCGCCGACTATGCGCGCTTCCGTGCCGCCACAGAGGGGGTGAAGCACATCGCCATCATGGGCGGCGGGCTGATCGGCTGCGAGTTCGCCAACGACCTGGCTGCTGCCGG
>JAJZUH010000148.1 GCA_021847165.1 Pseudomonadota bacterium | reverse complement strand
CAGAGCCGAGCGGCGCGGGCGCAACCCAGGTGGTCATCTCCAGCGGGAACGAGATCAGCAGCATCACGCGCGCCGCCATCGCCGGGTTGAACACGTTCTGTCCCAGCCCGCCGAATACCTGCTTGCCAATAACAACGGCGAACAGGCTGCCCAGCACGGCGATCCACCACGGCGCGAACGGCGGCAACGAGATCGCCAGCAGCCATGCGGTGAGAATGCCGGAACCATCCATCAGCACCGGGCGCACGGCGCGGCCTTGCAGACGCACGACGAACGCCTCGCCGGCGAGGGCGGCGATCAGCGACGCCGCCCACAGGTTGATCGCAGGCCAGCCGTACAGCCAGAATCCGAACAGCGTGGCGGGCGTGAGCGCGAGCAGCACCGTACCCATCACCTTGCCGATGGAGACGGGAGCGTGCGCGTGAGGGGAATGGGCGATGGGGTTCATGTTCTATTCCTCGACACGAAAACACATGGCACGCCAAATAGCTTCCCCCTTGCAGGGGGAAGGTTGGGATGGAGGTTGACTCTGTGCGTACTTAACGTTTCTACCCCCACCCTGGCCCTGGTGAAACTACTAGCCATTCGACTAAGCGGTAAAGCCGCTAAGTCGCTGGTTATCCCTCTGCAAGAGGGAGGGAATATTGGAAAAGACAAATATGCCAGGTTCATGCGGTCTCCGATGCTGCCTGTGCGGCCGCTTCTTTCGCGGCCCGTTCTTTCGCCTCGCGCGCGGCCTTGCGTTTCGCCGCCGCCTCGGCGCGCTCGCGCGCGATGCGCTCGATGCGCTCGTTACGTGCGTCCGCCAGTTTCCTGGTGGCTTCCTGTTTCAGTTTGGCGCGTTCCTGCGTGGCCAGGTCGCCCTTGGCATAGTTGAAGTAGTGCACCAGCGGGATGTGCGCCGGGCAGACGTAGGAGCAGGAGCCGCAGGCGATGCAATCCTTCAATCCGAAAGCGACCGCACCGGCCAGGTCGGCGGCACGGATGCGCGAGGCCATCTCCAGCGGCAGCAGGCCGACCGGACAGGCGCGCACACAGGTCGAACAACGGATGCACGGCGACGCCTCCGCCTGCCCGATCTCTTTTGCCGTCAACGCGAGTACGCCGCTGGTGCCCTTGACCACGGGCACCCCGGTGTTGGTGAATTGCTGTCCCATCATCGGGCCGCCGAGCACCAGGCGTGCGGCAGGCTGCGCATAAGCGCCGGCGAATTCGATCAACTCCTGCACCGGCGTGCCGACCAGTGCTTCCACGTTGCAGGCCGTCCTGATCGCCCCGCCGCTGATGGTGACGATGCGCGAGATCAACGGCCGCCCGTAACGGATCGCCTGCTGCACGGCGAACGCGGTGGCAACGTTGTGCACCAGCACGCCGATGTCTGCCGGGCGCCCGCCGGCGGGGATCTCCTTGCCGGTGAGCACCTGGATGATCTGCTTCTCCGAGCCCATCGGGTACATGCTCGGCATCGCCACGACCTTGACCGCACTGCCCTGTGCCGCGGCTTGCATGGCGGCAATGGCTTCCGGCTTGTTGTCCTCGATACCGACCAGCACATCTCCGGCAGCGACCGCAATCGCGATCAGGCGTATGCCTTCGACGATCTGCACAGCCCGTTCGCGCATGATGCGGTCGTCGCAGGTCAGGTAGGGTTCGCATTCGCCGCCGTTCATGATCAGCGTCCGCACGCCGCTGCTGCGGCTCAAGTTCAGTTTGAGCGCGGCCGGGAAAGTCGCACCGCCCAGGCCGACAATGCCTGCCGCCGCGACGCGCGCGGCGATGTTCTCGGGCGAGAGCGAGAACGGATCGTCCACCGTTTCCGTCGCACCCCACCTGTCTTCGCCGTCGCTTTCCAGCGTGATGGTCGGCACCGGCAGGCCGGAAGGATGCGGCGCCGGGAAATCGCCCAGCGCAACGACGATGCCGGATGTCGGCGCATGCACGGACGAGGAGACGGCCCCTTGTGCCGCGGCGAGCAATTGTCCCTTCAGGACATGGTCGCCCACTTTCACCACGGGCGTGGCGGGAGCGCCGATATGCTGCTGCAACGGCACAAACAGTTTCTTCGGCAGTGGCAGGAAGCGAATATCGCACTCGGCCGACAAGTCCTTGCGGCCTTCGGGATGCACGCCGCCTCTCAGGTCGAACAGTTTCATGCTGCCGCTCCTTGCGATACTGCCGGTTTATGCCAGTACCATGATTGCAGCGTCACCGGAATGGGTTGCAGCGTCACCGATTCGGTCGGGCACACTTCAACGCATTTTCCGCATGCGGTGCAGGCTTCGCGGAACACCACATGGATCTGCTGTGCCGCGCCCATGATGGCGTCGGTCGGACACACCTTGAAACAGCGCGTGCAACCGATGCAGATCTCCTCTTTCACCTCGGCGATCATCGGCACACTGTCTCTCACATCGGAGAGGTTGGCTTCGACACCGAGCTTGGCTGCCAGCGCCTGCACCACGGCACGCCCGCCCGGCGGGCACAGCGTGACGGGCGCATTGCGATCGGCCAGCGCCTGCGCGGCACCGGCACAACCGGGAAAACCGCATTGCCCGCATTGCGAGCCTGGCAGGATGGCCTGGATCTCAGCGACCAGCGGGTTGCCTTCCACCTCCAGCTTGCGCGCAGAGTAGCCGAGGAACAGCCCCATGGCGGAACCGAGAAGAGTAAGACTGACGACGGCGACGAACATTTCTTCCTCCCGTTAAACGAGTCCGGCAAAACCCATGAAGGCCAACGCCAGCAGGCTTGCCGTGATGAAACCGATCGGCGCACCGGCAAAGGCGGACGGCACCTGCGCCAGCGCCAGCCGTTCGCGCAAGCCGGCGAACAGCAACAGCACCAGGGTGAAACCGACCGCCGAGCCGAATCCGTACAGCAGGCTGTTCACGAACGGCAGCTTCTCCTGCGTGGTCAGCAGCGGAATGCCCAGCACGGCGCAGTTGGTGGTGATCAGCGGCAGGTAGATGCCGAGCACCTGGTACAGCGCGGGGTTGGTCTTGCGCACCACCATCTCGGTGAACTGCACCACCACGGCGATGACCAGGATATAGACGAGGATGCGCAGATACACCATGCCGAGCGGCATCAGCAGCCAGTGCTCCAGCATCCAGCAGGATGCCGACGCCATGGTCATCACGAAGGTGGTGGCCAGCCCCATGCTGACGGCGGTATCGGTCTTTTTGGAGATGCCCATGAACGGGCACAGCCCCAGGAATTTCACCAGCACCACATTGTTCACCAGCACGGTACTCAGCAGCAGTAACACATATTCGCGCATATCGATCTTCTCCTGCGCTGCTAAGTGCAAGCGTCATGCCAGAACGGGCCCGGGGAAACGGAGACGCACAAAATCAGGCGTTTGGTGCCGCAACGCACCAGACAGGTGCAAAAAACCTTTGTCATTGTCGGGTCGCACCATGCACCGATGTAGCAAATGCGACAAGCCGCCCCGTTCACGCGACATTGAAGCGGAACGAAAAATCATCGGCACAGATATTGCTGAATATGCACCGTCCGCATGCAATGGAGTCATCATGGCCAAACCGACCGAACCGCAACTACCGACACAGCCCGCATCCGCCACCGATGGCGGCGGCACTGTCCCTGCGCATCTGTTCCGCCAGGCGGTGGAGCAGGCGGCGCTGGCGATCTCCATCACCGATGCGCATGCCAACATCCTGTATGCCAATGCCGCGTTCCAGCGCATCACCGGATACGGACAGGACGAGATCGTCGGCCACAACGAATCGATCCTGTCGTACCGCGTCACGCCCAAGCTGGTGTACGAAACGCTGTGGGCGCAGATACAACGGCAGCGTCCATGGAACGGCCTGCTGGTGAACAAGCGCAAGGATGGCGACCGCTATCTGGCCGATGTCACCATCACCCCGGTGGTAAGCGAAGCGGGCATCACCACGCATTACCTCGGCATGCATCGCGACGTCACCGAGGTGCACCGCCTCGAACGCCAGGTGCAGAACCAGAAAACCCTGATCGAATCGGTGGTGGATGCGGCGCAGGTGGCCATCGTGCTGCTCGACGAACAGGAGCATGTGCTGCTGGACAACCAGGAGTACAAGAAACTGATCGGCGACCTCGGCAAGGAGCCGGCAGTGCGTCTGCTTGCCGCCCTGCGCGAACAGATGGGCGACGCATTCGCCCAGGCTTACGACGTGCATCGCAACATCGCCGCACGCGAGGTTTGCATCGAAACTTCCGGCCGGCCGCCGCGCTGGTTCTCCTGCGCGATCTCCTGGTTCGAGGAGCACGATGTCGGCGCGGATGCATTCTACGAACCGTTGCGCCGCCACTATCTGCTCCTCACCATCCAGGACATCAGCGAGCTCAAGCGCCAGCAGGAAGCGCTGCGCATCAACAGCCTGCGCGCACTGCTGTCGGAACAGGAGCGCATCCAGGGCCTGCGCGAGACGCTGGCGGGCGCGGTGTACCAGCTGGAAGGCCCGCTCAATATGCTAAGTGCCGCCGCCAACATGATGGGGCGCCGCCGCGAGGCGGGCAGCGATCTGCCCGCCGCGAGTGCGCTCGAGGAAGCGATGCGGCAGAGCCGCGAAGTGCTGGAGACGCTGCGCGCCTGCATTCCCGACCACAGCGGCGAAGCCGCACAACCTGTCAACCTCAACGAGATACTGGCCGATGTGCTGAAGCTGGCCACGGCCA
>JAJZUH010000147.1 GCA_021847165.1 Pseudomonadota bacterium | reverse complement strand
GGCACGGGGTGGCGCTCGATCTCAAGACGCAGATGCTGTGCCACAGTCATACCATCTTCATCAACGGCGATGCGCACCCGGTCGGCCAAGGCAGCTACCGCGTCCTGCGCGACCTGGCCGATGCACGTCTGCTGCCGCCCTCGTGCAGGCTCACGCGCGAGGCGGCCGACCTGCTTTACCAATGGTATCTGGATGGGTATCTGGCACCGCGCACCAGATAATTTTAGGGAAAGACCGAGATGAGTGACGACACCTTGCAACATACCCCGTTCGACGGCGCGGCCGATTACATCGCGGCGCTGGATACGGTGTGCGCATCCGCACAGCATACCCTGAACATTTTCGAGCAGAATTACGAGGATATCGGTTTCAATTCCGAAGCCCGTTACGACACCTTGCGCCGCTTCCTGCTTGCCAGTTCGATCAATCGCCTGAACCTGCTGGCACACGATCCGCAACACCTGATCCGCTACTGCCCGCGCATGATGATGCTATTGCGGCAGTTCGGCCACAGCATGTACATCTACCAGACGCCGCAGAGCCTGCAGCACGTTACCGAGCCGTTCGCCGTCGCCGACGACGCGCATTATGTGCGCCGCTATCATTTTGACGACACGCGCGGCCTGCTGGCCATGCACGATCCGGAAGAGGCGCGCCGCCTGAATTCGCGTTTCCACGAGATGTGGGCCTCGTCCCATCCCTGCGCTTCCGGCACCACACTAGGCCTTTAACGCCATTACAGGCCTAGCATTTTCCGAAAGAATTGATAGAATGCCGCGTCTTTCGCAACGGGGGAGGCTGTAGCGACGGATATGAAACAACTCTGACACTCCCTAAACTTATCTCACATTGAAGGAAATAAAATGAAATTCTCTGCTCTGATCGCCGCTCTGCTGGCACTGTCCCTGTCTGCCTGTGGCAAGGAAGCCGCTGCTCCTGCAGCCGCCCCCGCCGCCGCTCCTGCTGCTGAAGCCGCTTCTGCGCCTGCCGCTGCACCTGCTGCTCCTGCTGCTTCCGAGCCAGCCGCTGCTGCACCTGCTGCGAAGTAACAAGAAGAACACGCTTCATCGAAAAAGCCGGCGCAAGCCGGCTTTTTTGTTTCTCCGCATTTCCTCATCGGGCTCAGGCAATCTCGAGCCAATCCAGCCCCTGCTCCTGGCTTGCCACCGCGATCTCGCCCGGCGCGCAACCGAGCACCCCGCTCAGCGCCGTCACCGCCAATTCGACCGCATTGTTCTTGCGGCTCAGGTGTGCCGCAACGATATGCTGCAGCTGGCTGTTGTCGAGCCGGCCCAGCAAGGCTGCGGCATCGTCGTTGTTGAGGTGGCCGAAGCGTCCGCCCACGCGCTGCTTCAGGCTGTAGGGATAATCCCCCTCGGCCAGCATGGCTGCATCGTGGTTGCACTCCAGCACCAGCGCATGGCAACCGCTCAGCGTCGATTCGATATGCGGCGTCGTGCTGCCGGTATCGGTCAGCACGCCCAGTCTGCGGGCGCCGTCGCTGAACACGTATTGCACCGGTTCCGCCGCATCATGCGGCACGGGATAGGGCTGCACCTGTACATCACCGATGGCGAATTGCAGATGCGGGCTGATCCCGGTCACGGACAGGCCGGAAAATGTCTTGCCTTGCGTGCGCAAGGTGCCATGGGTCAGCCAGACGGGGAGGTCGAATTTGCGTGCCAGCCGGGCGACACCGGAGATGTGGTCGCCGTGCTCGTGCGTGACCACGATGCCGTCCAGCTGTTCGGCCTGCAGGCCGAGCCGCTCCAGCCGCGCAACCGTCTCGCTCAGGGAGAAACCGCAGTCGAGCAGGACGCGCGTCCGGCCGGCTTGCACCACGAGGGCATTGCCCTCGCTACCGCTACCGAGCAGGGCGAACCGCATCCCCGCGGGAAGGGCGGCTTTCGTCGCCGCCATTGTTCTTGTCCAGGTTCTGGTACAGGGTTTCTACAAGTTGAGTCGTCTCTGCGCTGCTCTTTCCGCTCTGGTCGACCACCGTGACTTCGCTGCCTTCGGCGTTCTCGCGCACGACAACCTGGTAGTCGGGCTGCTTCTGCTTGGCATCCTTGCCGGGAACGGCGGCAACGAAGTAGATGCCCTTGCTCCGGTCCTTGTCCGTCGTGACGAGCCGCGCATGATCCAGCGCCAGGCCGACCCGGCGCCAACTGCGGTCGAACGGTTCGCCCAGCTGGATGCTCTTGGTGCCGTTACCTTCCTTCAGGCTGGCTGTTGGCGGGGCAGCTGCGGGCATCGCGCCGGTCGCTGCCGGAGCGCTTGCCGCAAGCGTGTTCGCTGCAGCAGGCGCACTGGCGGTACCCACGCACGGCTGCTCCATTTTCTTCTGGGCATATTCCGAATAGCTGGCAACCTTCGTTCCATCTGCACCGGGAATCACATAGCGCTGCTCGGTCTCGGGAACCGTCAGGTCGGGCGGCACTTCCAGCGGCGGAAGCTGCACTGCGCCCGCCTTGTAGTCCACCGGTTTCTGCTCGAATATGCTGCATCCGGCGAACATGGATGCAGCAATGATTGCTGTTACGACGTGCCTTGACTTCATGCTTTTTCCTATCATATGACACCGGCCTGGCGCATAGCCGCTTCCACCACCGGCTGCGCCGCCGCAGTAAGCGGGGTCAGCGGCAGGCGCAGGACATTCTTCATCTTGCCCAGACGAGCCACCGCCCATTTCACCGGGATCGGGTTGGGCTCGACGAACAACTGGCGATGCAAGCCGAGCAGGCGGAAATTGATCTCGCGCGCCTTGGCGACATCGCCTCCCAATGCCGCCAGGCACATCTCGTGCATCAACCTGGGCGCGACGTTGGCGGTCACCGAGATGGTGCCGTGCGCACCCAGCAGCATCAGGGCCAGCGTGCTCGCATCGTCACCGCTATAGATGGCGAAATCCTTGGGCGCGCGCTGCAGCAGGTCGCTGCCGCGGTCGATGCCGCCAGTCGCATCCTTGATGCCGACGATGTTCTCGATCTGCGCCAGGCGCAGCACGGTGTCGTTGCCCAGGTCGGCGCCGGTACGCCCCGGCACGTTGTACAGGATGTGCGGCATGTCCACCGCCTCGGCGATGGCCTTGAAGTGCTGATACAGCCCTTCCTGCGTCGGCTTGTTGTAGTAAGGCACCACGGTAAGCGAGGCGACTGCGCCGGCTTTCCGGGAGAACGAAGCCAGCTCGATCGCTTCCTTGGTGGAGTTCGCCCCCGTGCCCGCGATGATGGGAATGCGCCCGGCCGAGTGTTTCACCGCTTCGGCGATGAGCAATTCATGCTCTTCCACATCGACAGTGGGGGATTCGCCGGTCGTGCCGACCACCACGATGGCGTCGGTACCTTCGGCGATGTGAAAATCGATCAGCGCGCGGAAGGCCGCCATGTCCAGGCTGCCATCCTCTTGCATCGGCGTGACGATCGCTACGAGACTTCCCTTGATCATGTTCGCTTGCCACAAAAATAAAGGCTGCATTCTACCTCAATCCCCCCGCCTTACGCGACAAGAGCCGCGCCCCTGTGGAATAATGCAAGCTACTGGAATCCATTCGATCATGTCATCACTCACCCTGGCCCACCTGCAACCCGGCGATGCCGCCACCATCGTCTCCATCCAGGCCGAAGAAGCACTGCACCAGCGCCTGCAGGCCCTGGGGTTCCGCAGCGGCAAGCAGCTCGAGCTGATCCGCAAGGCCAGCTTCTCAGGCCCGCTGCAGGTGCGTATCGGCACCACCGACATCCTGCTGCGCCGCAACGAGGCGGCGAAAATCACGGTGTGCCGCGTATGAAACGCATCGCACTGCTGGGCATGCCCAATACCGGCAAGTCCACCCTGTTCAACCGCATGACGGGCGGCGCAGCGCGCGTCGGCAACTGGCCTGGCATCACGGTCGAACTGCTCAGCGGACGCATCCTGCTGGGCGGCGACATGGTGGAGATCATCGACCTGCCGGGCATCTATGACCTGCACGGTTTTTCCGACGACGAGCAGGTGGTGCGCCATTTCCTGCACGACAACGTGCCCGATCTGGCGCTGGTCATCCTCAACGCGACGCAGATCGAGCGCCAGATGAGCCTGTTGCTGCAGCTCAAGCAGCTCGACATGAACATCGTGGTATTGCTCAACATGGCGGACGAGGCGAAAAAATACGGCATCACCATCGACAGCAGAAAGATGGCCGAAATGCTGGGCATCCCGATCTTCCTGCTCAGCGGCAAATACGGCACCGGCTACCAGGAAGCGCTGCAAGCCATCACCAGGGCACTGCGCTACCCCACTCCCGGCATGGCGGAAGATCTGCGCAGCCAGCTGGAGCAGGACGAACACATCGAAGCGGAGATGGCTCGCGTACTGCAGCACGCCGTGCAGGTTCCGGCGCAACTGCCGGAGAATCTGTCGGACAGGCTCGACCGCCTGATGCTGCACCCCTGGCTGGGCCTGCCCATCTTCTTCGGCATCATGTACCTGCTGTTCCAGGGCATCTTCCTGCTCGGACAGCCGCTGCAGGCCGGGGTCGGCGACCTCCTCGGATGGTTCCGCGGCATCGCGCTCGATCCCGTGCTATCCGGCCTGCCCGCCTGGCTATCGGGCTTATTGCTGGATGGTATCTATAACGGCGTCGCAACGGTCGCCGCCTTCGTCCCCATCATCATCCTGTTCTTCCTGTTCATGGCGATGGTGGAAGACAGCGG
>JAJZUH010000146.1 GCA_021847165.1 Pseudomonadota bacterium | reverse complement strand
GGTGGGGGAAGTAGGTGACGAACAGCACGTAATGGACGAAGTTGTATTCCTTCACCTTGCCCTGATAGGTGTCCACCAGGAAGGCGATCTGGGTGAAAGTGAAGAACGAGATGCCCAGCGGCAGGATGATGTCGCCCAGCGAGAGATTGAAGCCGGTCAGGCCGTTCACGCTGGAAAGGAAGAAGTTGGCGTACTTGAAATAGCCCAGCAACAGCAGGTTGGCCGTCAGTGCAAAGACCAGCAGCTGTTTCTTGCGTGCCGCGGCCTGTTGCACGCCGGCCTTGGCGATCCACATGCCGAAAGCGTAGTTGCAAATGATCGAACCTAGCAACAGGCCGACATAGGCCGGATTCCAGTAACCGTAGAAGAACAGCGAGGAGATCGCCAGCCATGCGCCAGCATAGGCATGGTGGATGCGCGCCAACTGGTAAAAGCCGATCAGTACAATCGGCAGGAACAGGAAGATGAAACCGTAGGAATTGAATAGCATCGATCAGCGTTCGGCAAGGCAGCCAAAGGATGGCAGGTTGGATGGAGTCGGTTTCATCGAAGCTTCAGGAATTTCTGTTACTCTATTTTACAGACAAATTTACAGACAAGCAGGCGGGAACAGGAAATGGCGATCTATGCCGTTGGCGATATCCAGGGGTGCTACATCGAGCTGCAGCAGATGCTGGAGCAGATACGCTTCGACCCTGCACAGGACAGGTTGTGGCTGGTGGGCGACCTGGTCAATCGCGGCCCTGGCTCGCTGCAGGTACTGCGCCTGGTCAGATCGCTGGGGGATAGTGCCATCACCGTACTCGGCAACCATGACCTGCACCTGCTGGCGGTGGCCGAAGGTGCGGCAGAGCTGCACCGCACCGATACGCTGGATGAGATACTAAGTGCGCCGGACCGCGATGAACTGCTTGCCTGGCTGCGCCAGCAACGCCTGGTGCATGCGGAAGGGGATTACGTGCTGGTGCATGCCGGGCTGCTGCCGCAATGGAGCGTCAAACAGGCGACCAACCTTGCCCGCGAAGTCGAAGATGCGCTGCGCGGTCCGGATTACGCTACTTTTCTCGCGCGCATGTATGGCAATACCCCGCCTGCCTGGGATGGCGACCTGGCCGGCTACAAACGCCTGCGCGTGATCGTCAATGCGTTCACCCGCATGCGCATCTGCACCCCGCAGGGCGAGATGGAGTTCAGGTTCAAGGGGGAGGTGGAACATATCCCGCAGGGCTACCTGCCCTGGTTCGAGGTACCCGATCGCAAGAGCCGGAAAGCCACGGTCATCTTTGGCCACTGGTCTGCCCTGGGGCTGAAGGTCATGCCCAATGTCATTGCGCTGGATACCGGATGCCTGTGGGGCGGACCGATGTCCGCCATCCGGCTGGAAGACCGTCAATTGTTCCAGGTGAGCTGCAAGAACCCTGTGGCACAGAACTGGTAGGGCCGTGGGAAACGCTGATCCGGCCTCCGGCAATTTTGAGACAGGCCCCCGGGGCGGGAAGATGTTAATGCGTCGTCAGAATCTGCGTTTCTGGTGCGGAACGACGGGGCCACGACCTTCGATATGGCGGAAAGTGATGCGTCCCTTGCTCAGGTCGTAGGGCGAGAGTTCCAGCGAGACCTTGTCGCCCGCGACGATGCGGATATGGTGTTTCTGCATCTTGCCCGCGCTGTACGCGATGAGCTTGTGCCCGTTGTCCAGCGTCACGCGAAAGCGCGAATCGGGCAGGATTTCGTCCACCACGCCGTTCATTTCAAGTAGTTCTTCTTTGGCCATCGCCAATCCTCCCGAGTAATCCGGAAACAAAAAGCCCGGCAGGTGCCGGGCTCATAGTTAGGGCTGACGGCATGGCAATACGCCATGCCTGCCTGACCATTTATTCCGCTGCGCGGATGTTCGCTGCCTGCTGGCCTTTGGGGCCGGCAACGACGTCGAAACTGACTTGCTGTCCTTCGGCCAGGGTCTTGAAGCCCGAGCTCTGGATTGCGGAAAAGTGGGCGAAGAGATCATCGCCGCCGTTGGATGGGGTGATGAAGCCGAAGCCCTTGGAATCGTTGAACCACTTGACTGTACCTGTTGCCATTTTGAATCTCCTGAAAAACTGATAAAGGGGGCGAAGCCCCACGCTAGGGCGAAGTTCAAGACGGCAAGAAGATGAAGGAAGGATTACCGCAGAATACGGAGACTAACCAGACAACCACGACAGACTTGAGGATCGCGGAACGCACTATGGACCGTATTGGGGAGAATAGCAAACGAAATATTCAGGCCGCCGCCGCGAGCAGTCTTTGCATCATCTGTTGGGCCTGCCTTGCATACCCGCCGCCGAACAGATTGGCGTGGTTGAGGATGTGGTAAAGATTGTACAGATCGCGGCGTCTGGCATAGCCGGCATCCAGCGGCCAGGCAGCGCGATAGGCTGCATGGAAGTCCGCACTGTAGCCGCCGAAAAGTTCCGTCATCGCGAGGTCGCACTCGCGGTCGCCGTAATAGGCGGCGGGGTCGAACAGGGCGGGCGTGCCGTCCGCCAGATAGGCGTGATTGCCGCCCCACAGGTCGCCGTGCAACAGCGAAGGCTGCGGTGTGTAGCCCGCAAAGAAAACGGGCAGCGCCTCCAGCAGTTGCTCGCCCAGGTCTTGCAGGCGGCCGCCGTGGCCGTTCTGTGCGGCCAGTTGCAACTGGAACCCAAGGCGATGCTCGCGCCAGAAGGCGATCCAGTCGGCTGTCCAGTTGTTCGGTTGCCGTGTAGTTCCGATGAAATTGTCGCGGGCAAAGCCGAACCGGCCGTTCGAGCAGCGATGCAGCGCGGCGAGCCGTTCGCCGAGCGAGCGCGCATCGCCGCGCGAATTCAGCGCCAGATATTCCAGTACCAGATAACTATGGCCGTTCGCGATGCCGTGCGTTACCGGTTGCGGCACGCGCAAGGTGCCGGTGACAGCGATGGCATCCAGCGCAGCAGCTTCCGCCGCGAACATGGAATGATGCCGTTCATCGTTGAGCTTGAGGAAATAGCGCCCACCTTCCGTATCTTCCAGACAGAACGTCTCATTGATGTCGCCGCCGCCGACCCGGGTCGCACTGCGCACCCTGAACGAATGGCGCGTTGCGTCAACGATGGCGGCGGAAAGGTGGGCAAGGAGCCTGGCCTGCATGGGCTAGTCGTGCGACCTTTAAGGGAACTCGCCTCGAGGGCTCAGTCCCTGAACCGCAGATCGCCGTGCTCGCTGAAGTCGAACATCGGCCCCCACGCCACTTCCCAGTAGTGGCCGTCCGGGTCGCTGAAATACCCGCTATGGCCGCCCCAGAAAGTATCCTGCGGTGCCTTGGCGATGTGTGCACCGGCCGCGGCGGCATGGGCGAAGATGCTGGTGATCTCTTCCTTGCTGCGCGCGTTATAGGCGAGGGTGAAGCCGCGAAAGACTGGGTGTGAGGAGATGGAGTGCGTGCTGCCGCGCCGGCCTGCCACATAGGCGCCAGTCGCCTCGCTGCGGGCGCCTTGTACCAGGGGTGTTTGCGAATGCGCCGCAGGATGTTCCGGCTGCGGCGCAGGCGCCTCGATGCCGATATCCTCGGCAAGTTTCTCCAGCGGGTACAGCGAGAGCCATACGCCGGGCAGCGGGAAGAAGGTGACACCCTCGTATTGCGTGATGGGGGGAGTCGAGAAGATCTCGCGATAGAAGTCGGTGGAACGGGCGAGGTCAGACACGCCCAGGGTGATCACAGTCATGCGCGGGATCTTCATGCTGCCTCCTTTTCCCGTCATGCCTGCTCTGCAGGCATGACGCTCGACGATCTTACAACGCGATGCGGGAGCCGAAATGCTGCTTATACAGATCGGCCAATTCGGCGCGGGTGTACTTGTGGTTCTGCCCGCCGCGGCTGGCGATCTTCAGCGAGCCCATCAGAGAGGCCAGGCGTCCGGTGGTTTCCCAGTCCCAGCCCTGCTGGATGCCGTGCAGCAGGCCGGCGCGGTAGGCGTCGCCGCAACCGGTCGGGTCGACGATGGCCTTGGGTTTCGGCGTCGGGATGGCGATCTGCTTGCCGTCCGCATGGATCAGCGAGCCATCGCCGCCGAGCGTGACGATCAGCGCCTTCACGCGCTGGGCGATCTCGGCCAGCGTCTTGCCGGTCTTGTCCTGCAACAGCTTGGCCTCGTAGTCGTTCACCGTGACATAGGTGGCCTGTTCGATGAAATCCAGCAGCTCGTTGCCGGAGAACATCGGCATGCCCTGGCCCGGATCGAACACGAAGGGGATGCCGGCCTGGGCGAAATCGCGCGCGTGCTGCAGCATGCCGTCGCGTCCGTCCGGCGAGACGATGCCGAGCGTGACTTCCCTGGCGTCGGCGACATGGTTGAGGTGCGAATGTCCCATTGCGCCGGGGTGGAATGCGGTGATCTGGTTATCGTCGAGGTCGGTGGTGATGAAGGCTTGCCCGGTGAAGTTGCCCGGCACATGGCGGATATGCGTCTGCGGCAGGCCAAGGTTCTCCAGGCGCTGCGCATAGGGGGCGAAATCGTCGCCCACGGTCGCCATGATCAGCGGGTGGCCGCCCAGCAGTTGCAGGTTGTAGGCGATGTTGCCGGCGCAGCCGCCGTACTCGCGACGCATCTCCGGTACCAGGAAGGCGACGTTCAGGATGTGGATCTGCTCGGGCAGGATGTGTTTCTTGAACTGGTCCTTGAACACCATGATGGTGTCATAGGCCATGGAACCGCAAATCAATGTCTTCATGTCGTCTCTAAAAATGGGC
>JAJZUH010000145.1 GCA_021847165.1 Pseudomonadota bacterium | reverse complement strand
GCCGGCAGCGGCTCCAGGCGGCAAGGCGGGCTGCGCATCGTGCAATGCCCGAGGCCGCCAAAATTTGAATTGATCGAGATTACAACATGTCCGACGTCCCACCCATTGTTCTGACCTTTGCTGCGGCCGACCCGAGTTGCGGAGCCGGAATCCAGGCCGATATCCTGACCATCGCCAGCATGGGTTGCCATCCGCTGTCGGTGATCACGGCGATCACCGTGCAGGACACCAGCGGCGTAGACGATGTGCAGCCGGTCGACCCCGACTGGGTGGCCGACCAGGCCCGTACGGTGCTGGAAGACATGCCCGTTGCCGCGTTCAAGATCGGCCTGCTGGGCAGCGTGGAAAACATCGCCGTCATCGCCGAGGTGATCTCGGACTACCCCGATATCCCGCTGGTGTTCGATCCGGTACTGGCCTCCGGCCGCGGCGACGAACTGGCGAATGAAGACATGGTGGACGCCATGCGCGAGCTGTTGCTGCCGCAGACGACCATCCTGACACCGAACAGCATGGAAGCCCGGCGGCTGGTACTGGACGAGGATAACGAGCAGGACGATCCGGAGCTTTCCGAATGCGCCAAGCGCATCCTGCGGCTGGGCTGCGAATATGTGCTGATCACCGGAACGCACGAACACACGCCCAAGGTCGTCAACAACCTTTATGGCGAACGCGGCCTGGTCCGCAGCGACAACTGGCCGCGCCTTCCCGGCATCTATCACGGCTCCGGCTGCACGCTGGCAGCCGCGATTGCCGCGCTGCTGGCGAACGGATTGTCGATGGAAGATGCAGTGCATGAAGCCCAGGAATACACCTGGGAGGCGCTGAAATACGGCTTCCGCCCGGGCATGGGACAGCACATCCCGGACCGCCTGTTCTGGGCGCGCGACGAAGACGCGGATGATGAGAGCACGACCCGCCATTGAAGGTCTGTACGCGATCACCCCGGATGTAGCCGACACTGCCGAACTGTCCCGGCTCGTGCGTTTGGCTTTGCGGGGGGGCGCCAGGATACTGCAGTACCGCAACAAGACGGCTGCGGCCGGGCTGAGATTGCAGCACGCACAGGCCTTGCGCGGCCTGACCCGCGAATTCGGCACCACCTTCATCGTGAACGACGATGCGCAACTGGCGGCGCAGGTCGATGCGGACGGCGCTCATCTGGGCGGCGAGGACGGCAGCGTGGCTGCAGCACGCGCGCTGCTCGGCAACGAGAAGATCGTCGGCGTATCTTGCTATAATCGCGCCGCGCTGGCGCATGAGGCAGTGCGGCAGGGTGCGGATTACGTCGCGTTTGGCGCGTTCTTCTCTTCGAGCGTCAAACCGGATGCGGCGCAGGCGACTGTGCAGATGCTCAAGGCGGCGCGAAGCGAACTGAACGTGCCCATTGTTGCCATCGGCGGCATCACGCAGCGGAACGGTGCGGCGCTGATCGCCGCCGGCGCTGATGCGCTGGCAGTGATCACGGCGCTCTGGGCCGCGCCGGACATCGAGGCGAGCGCACAAGAATTTTCCACTCTTTTCAGCAGGACTAAGCAATGACTTCCAAAAACGAATCTCTCTTCGAACAATCCCGGAAAGTCATACCCGGCGGCGTCAATTCGCCGGTGCGCGCCTTCCGCTCGGTCGGCGGCACTCCGCTGTTCTTCCAGCGCGGGCAGGGCGCATACGTATGGGACGCGGACGGGAAAAAATACACCGATTATGTCGGCTCGTGGGGACCGATGATCGTCGGTCACTGCCACCCGGAAGTGGTGAAGGCAGTACAGGATGCGGCTGCGCAGGGGCTGGGTTTCGGCGCGCCGACCGCAAGCGAACTGGAACTGGCGAATCTGCTGTGCAAGATCCTGCCCAGCCTGGAAATGGTGCGTCTGGTCAGTTCCGGCACCGAAGCGACCATGAGCGCGATCCGCCTGGCGCGCGGCTTCACCGGACGTTCGCGCATCGTCAAGTTCGAGGGCTGCTACCACGGCCACTCCGATGGCTTGCTGGTGAAAGCGGGTTCCGGCGCGCTGACGTTCGGCCAACCCAGCTCTTCCGGCGTGCCCGCCGAGATCGCCGCGCTGACCACGGTGCTGGACTACAACGATGCGGCCGGCCTGGAGAAAGCCTTCGCCGAAATGGGCAAGGAAATCGCGGCCGTGATCGTCGAGCCGGTCGCGGGCAACATGAACCTGGTCGCGCCCAAGCGCGAGTTCCTCGATGCGTTGCGCGACCTGTGCACCAGGCACGGCGCGGTGCTGATCCTCGACGAAGTGATGACCGGTTTCCGCGTCAGCCTGCAAGGCGCGCAGGGCTATTACGGCATCAAGCCAGACCTCGTCACGCTGGGCAAGGTGATGGGCGGCGGGCTCCCTGCTGCAGCCTTTGGCGGTCGCCGTGACATCATGAACTGCCTGGCTCCGCTCGGTGCGGTGTACCAGGCCGGCACGCTGTCCGGCAATCCGGTCGCCGTGGCCGCTGGCCTGGCCACGCTGAAGCTGGTGCAAGCTCCCGGCTTCTACGACAACCTCGCCAGGCTGGCAAAGCAGCTTACCGATGGCCTCACTGCAAGTGCGCAGAAACATGGCATCGCCTTCTGCGCCCAATCCGTCGGCGGCATGTTCGGCCTGTATTTCAGCAAGACGCTGCCGACCAGTTATGCCGAAGTAATGCAATGCGACAAGGACGCGTTCAACCGTTTCTTCCACGCCATGCTGGACGCAGGACATTATCTTGCGCCGTCCGCATTCGAGGCCGGTTTCGTCTCGGCAGCGCATACGGAAGCGGACATCGCAGCAACCATTGCCGCAGCGGACAAGATATTCTCGGTCTGGCAGTAGTGGGACTCTTCTCCAAAGCGACCTTCTACACCACGGTCAATCACATGCGCGACCTGCCGCTGCACGGCGGCAGGGAAGTCGCCTTCGTCGGCCGCTCCAACGCTGGCAAGTCGAGCGCCATCAATACGCTGGCCAACCACACGCGGCTGGCCTTCACCAGCAAGACGCCGGGGCGTACCCAGCATTTGAACTATTTCGACCTCGGCGACCACAGATACCTGGTGGACCTGCCTGGCTACGGTTATGCCAAGGTGCCGCCGGATGTGCAGGCACACTGGGAACAACTGTTGAGTCAGTATCTGCAGACTCGCGATGAACTATGCGGCCTGGTGGTCATCATGGATGCCCGCCATCCGCTCACCGAGCGCGATCAGGGAATGCTGGACTGGTTCGCGCCCACGGGGAAGCCTATCCACATCCTGCTCACCAAGTCGGACAAGCTGAGCCGGCAGGAATCCACCAAAACCCTGCGCGAAGTCAGGGAGTTTCTTGCCGAACACTTCCCGCAATGTACAGTGCAACTTTTTTCCAGCCTGAAGAAGCTGGGGATGGATGAAGCTGAAGCAGTGATCGCCAGCTGGTTTGCTGCTCAGGAGTAGGCCCGCGACCCGCTTCGGCCGCCGCCTTCGGATATCATGGATAAAAAAAGCCCCTGAACCAAAGGGGGAGGTCAGGGGCAGAAGGTCTTTACAGGGTAAAGACACCCGCTCAGGGAGGAGAAACGGGAAGCAACTTACGCCGCTCACTGTCTCTGAGCTGGGCTATGCGAAAATAGTTCCGGTAATTTGATAATTTGTAGGAATAACCATGCAGACACTCGGACAATATCCATACAAACGCATGCGCCGGATGCGGCGCGACTCGTTCTCTCGGGACCTGATGCGAGAGCATATACTCACTTCGGCAGACTTCATCTATCCCGTTTTCGTGCTGGAAGGCAATAACAAGGTCGAGGATGTGAAATCGATGCCGGGGGTGCAGCGCAAGACCCTGGATCTGTTGCTCAAGGAAGCCGAACAATGCGTGCAGCTCGGCGTGCCGGTGATGGCGATCTTCCCGGTCATCGATGCGCCGCTGAAAAGTCTCGATGCGCGCGAAGCCTATAATCCGGACGGATTAGTACCGCGCGTGGTCGCTGCCCTGAAGAAGAACTTTCCCGAGCTCGGGGTGATGACCGATGTCGCGCTCGATCCCTATACCACCCATGGCCAGGATGGCCTGATCGACGACAGCGGCTATGTGCTGAATGAAGAGACGGTAGCGGTGCTGGCGAGGCAGGCCCAATGCCACGCCGCAGCAGGCGCCGACATCGTCGCCCCCTCCGACATGATGGACGGGCGCATCGGTGCAGTGCGTGCCGCACTGGACGAACACAATCGCATCTACACCCGCATCATGGCCTACTCCGCCAAATATGCCTCCAGCTTTTATGGCCCGTTCCGCGATGCCGTCGGCTCCAGCGGCAACCTGGGCAAGGGCAACAAATACACCTACCAGATGGATCCGGCCAACTCCGACGAAGCGCTATGGGAGGTCGGTCTCGATCTGCAGGAAGGTGCGGACATGGTCATGGTCAAACCCGGCATGCCTTACCTCGATATCGTGCGACGCGTGAAGGACGAATTCAAGGCGCCGACCTTCGTCTACCAGGTGAGCGGCGAATACGCCATGCTCAAGGCCGCTGCGCAGAACGGCTGGCTGAACGAGGAGGCATGCGTACTGGAAGCCTTGCTGGCGTTCAAGCGCGCGGGTGCCGACGGCATCCTCACCTATTTCGCGCTGGACGCGGCACGCTGGCTGAAAAAATAAAAGATCGCTTCGCCGCCCCGAAGGCGGCGCGGGCGTCAGGGTTGACACGGTCCGCCAAAACACAGAAACTTCGTCCAGTGCCGATTTGAGTTCAGCTTGCGGGGCACGTTAAACATACCAGCTAAAGCGAGGAGACCCGCTCT
>JAJZUH010000144.1 GCA_021847165.1 Pseudomonadota bacterium | reverse complement strand
TGCCTGCGCCGCCTGCGGCGACACGCTGTCGCGCGACTGGGAATCGCAAGGGATCTCGAGCAAGCCCGGCTTCACGGCGGACCTGTCGTACGACTACCTCAACCAGAACCGTCAGCGCTACGGCAGCGCAGCGGCCTCCCCCGCGCTGATCAACAGCCAGCTGGCCGCCGGCCAGGAAGTCGAGGCCTACACCCGCACCCGGACCGTGACCGCCTCGCTGATCTACAACGACGAAGACTGGGGCATCAGCGTGCAGCTCCCCTATGTCATGCGCAGCCACGGCACCTACGGCACGACCGCCCCGCTGGGCTCCAGCTACTCCAGCTCGTCGGACGCCAGCCTGGGCGACATCCGCATCGTCGGCCGCTACACCGGCCTGTCCGGCGAGGGCGCCAGCGGCCTCATCGCCGGCGTCAAGCTGCCCACCGGGAACTTCGGCAAGAACTTCGATGCCGGCACGGCCGCCGGCACGCCGCTGGACGCCGGCCTGCAGATCGGCACCGGCTCCACCGACATCCTCCTCGGCGCCTACACCACCGGCACCGTCGACATTTACGGCTGGTTCCTGCAGGGCACCGTGCAGCACGCCGTGGCCACCCAGCAGGCGCTGGGCAATCTGTACTACCGCCCCGGCGATGCGTATCAGCTGAACACCGGCATCCGCTACGCGGGCTTTGGCGCCAAGGTCTCCCCCATGCTGCAGCTGAACGTGATCAAGCGCGAGGCCGACAGCGGCGCATTCACCGTGCCGGTCGACCCGGTCACCGGCGTGTCGGTCAGCGGCGGCACCCTGGCGTATCTGGCGCCCGGCGTGTCCGTGCGTGTCGGCGGCGGCGCTTCCGTCTACGGCTTTGTGCAGATCCCGATCTACCAGAACGTCAATTCCCTCCAGCTGACGCCGGGCTATACCCTGACGCTGGGGATGCGACAATCCTTTTGACCCGGGTTCGATCAACAGGCGGCGCGACAAGTGAACATGCGAACAACACGAACATTGCAGGCCGGAGGGAGATATCTGCTATTGGCATTGCTGCTTTCGCTTTGCCCGGTTCATGCTGCCCTGGCGGATGAGTGGAACCTGAAGGACAAGGACGGCGTGCATCACACGCTCGCGGCGGAGCGGGGCAAATGGGTGCTGGTCAATTTCTGGGCACCGTGGTGTCCGCCCTGCCTGCAGGAAATGCCGGAGCTGGAGGCGTTGCAGCAACAGCACCGGGATGTGCGGGTGATCGGTGTGGCCGTGCTGTACCGGAAGAACCAGGAAGTCCTGGATGCGGTTCGGCAAACGTCCGTCTCCTATCCCATCGTGCTGGGCAACGAGGATATCGCCAGCGACTTCGGCGAGATGCGCGGCATGCCCGCCAGTTTCCTCTATTCTCCCTCGGGAAAACTCGTCGGCCACCACGACGGGCCGCTGACGCAGGCCGGTATCGAACAGGTCATGACCCGCCAGCCTGCCTCGGCGGAACTGTTCACGCATTGACCGGCGCGTGCAACGGATCAATGACGTCATCTCACTTCAC
Source organism: Pseudomonadota bacterium (assembly GCA_021847165.1). Classification (GTDB taxonomy): domain Bacteria; phylum Pseudomonadota; class Gammaproteobacteria; order Burkholderiales; family Gallionellaceae; genus Sideroxyarcus. The sequence continues at coordinate 3,297 of JAJZUH010000144.1, read as the reverse complement.
TTCGTCGAACATGATCTCCAGCCGCAATGCCAGCTCCGGACTGAGCCGGAATTCCCTTTCTCGCGGAAAATGCAACTGCGGGCTCACATCCAGGAACATCCATTTCCGATGCAGCCGGTAGCGATATTGCATCAGGACGACATAGTCCACGACCTGCGTTATCGGCTGGCTTACGCCGATCGCGCTTGCCTGGTACATCACGGCGGTGCGCTCATCCAGGGTGTCAAATACAGAAAAGTCCTGCCGCAGGTCGAAGTTCTGCGTGTTCTTGAGCCAATTGGCAACGCTGGTGGCACGAAACAGCACGCTCTCGCTGACCGTATGCTCGATATCCAGCTGCGTCGTCTCGCCGGCCCCGATGGTGTTGAACCAGAACGTGGTCTCCGCCAGCTTCGCATGCCATTGGTCCAGCGGTGACCCCTCCCAGCTGCCGCGCGCGCGCGCGAAAGGGGTCGTGCCCAATCCCTGGAATTTAAGCCCCCCATCCGCGCTCACATGCCAATGCTCGGCTTGCTGCTGCATGAACCGCAATGCCGCACCCAAGCTCTGCTGTTGGGCTGCAGGCTGGTTCGGTTGCTGCGGTTGCTGCAAGATCTGGGTCGGATCGACGACGGCGTTCTTGTCCGGATTGGTTTCCACCAACAAATGCAGTTTCCGTTCCGCAATGGGCAAATGCACGTTGGCCATGAACGACAACATCGATTGTTGCTGGGGGTCGTATCCCGCCACCTGGTTGACGTTCAGCAGGAATGTGCTGTCGTTGGTTTCCTGGTAGTGGCGATCATCACCAAAGAAGTGATCGACGCCGCCGACCAGTCCGACCAGTTGCCCCGACAGATAGTTGCGCGGGGTATCCAGCATGTTCTCGGTATCTTCCTGGTCCGCTGGCGGTTTCGGGGGACCGGCCAGCTCCGGCGGCGGCCCCACCATCTCGGGTGGAGAAGCCGGAACCTCGTCGCCCCGCGCAAGCAGGGGAACCCAGAGTGCGGCGGCCAAAGACAAGCACGCCATTGTTCGGGAAGCTCGCGCGGACAGGAACCTCATGCTCCTCAGGCGGGGAACACCCCGGTGGACAGATAGCGGTCGCCACGGTCGCAGACAATGAACACGATGGTGGCGTCCTGCACCTGCTGCGAGATGCGCAACGCCACGCTCAGCGCGCCTCCGGACGAAATGCCGCAAAAGATGCCCTCTTCGCGCGCCAGCCGGCGCGTCAACTCTTCCGCCTCCTGTTGCCCGACATATTCCAGCCGGTCCACGTTCTGCGGGCTATATATCCTGGGCAGGTAGGCTTGCGGCCATTTGCGGATGCCGGGGATCTGCGCCCCCTCCTCCGGCTGGGCGCCGATGACCTGGATGGCAGGATTCTTTTCCTTGAAGAAGCGCGAGCAGCCCATGATGGTACCGGTGGTGCCCATGCTGCTCACGAAATGCGTGATTCCGCCCTGCGTGTCGCGCCATATTTCCGGAGCCGTGCCTTCGTAATGCGCCAGCGGATTGTCCGGATTGGCGAACTGGTCGAGGATGATGCCGCGGCCTTCATCGCGCAGTTTTTCCGCCGTGTCGCGCGCCAGTTCCATGCTGCCCTCTTTCGGCGTGAGCACCAGTTCGGCACCGAATGCACGCATGGTCTGGCGACGCTCCACGCTCTGGTTCTCCGGCATCACTAGGACCATCCTGTATCCGCGCATTGCCGCTGCCATCGCCAGCGCGATGCCGGTGTTGCCGCTGGTCGCCTCGATCAGCGTATCACCCGGCTTGATCTCTCCGCGTTCTTCGGCATGGCGAATCATGGAAAGTGCCGGCCTGTCCTTCACCGAGCCCGCCGGGTTGTTGCCTTCCAGCTTGGCCAGGATCACATTGGACGTATGTCCGGGAATGCGTTTGAGTCTGACCAGCGGAGTATTGCCGACATGGTCGTCCAGTGTCTTGTACATGCTCAATCCTGCAAAAAAGTGAACGCCAGCATGATAAATGCTGGCGTCCGCTTTTGCACTGCAATCTCCGCTAGGTCGCCATGCCGCAGGCATCGAACATGCCTTCGAACAGGATGGAGCTCAGGTAGCGCTCTCCCGAATCCGGCAGGATCACCACGATGGTCTTGCCCGCGTTCTCCGGTCGCCTGGCGTAGCGCACGGCGACCGCGACCGCCGCGCCGCTGGAGATGCCGGAGATGACCCCCTCCTCCCGCGCCAGACGCAGTGCATACTGCACCGCGTCTTCGTTGCTGACCTGCTCGATATCGTCCACCAGCGACAGATCCAGCACGCCGGGCACGAAACCAGCGCCGATGCCCTGGATCTTGTGCGGCGCGGGTTTGAGCTCGAGGCCCGCGCGCTTCTGTGTCAGCACCGGACTGGCGGAAGGTTCCACCGCCACCGACCTGATCGGCTTGCCGCGCGTCTGCTTGAAGTAGCGCGACACGCCGGTGATGGTGCCGCCCGTCCCCACCCCGGAGACGAAGATATCGACCTTGCCATCGGTGTCATCCCAGATCTCCGGCCCGGTGGTCGACTCGTGGATGGCCGCATTGGCGGGGTTCTCGAATTGCTGCAACAGCACATATTTCGGATCGGAGTCAGCGATCTGCTGCGCCCTGGCCACGGCACCGCTCATGCCTTTCGCGCCTTCGGTCAGCACCAGCTTCGCGCCGTAGGCTACCAGCAGCTTGCGCCGTTCGATGCTCATCGTCTCCGGCATGGTCAGCGTGAGGGGGATGCCGCGCGCCGCCGCCACGAACGCCAGCGCAATCCCGGTGTTGCCGCTGGTCGGCTCGACGATCTCCTTGCCCGGCCCCAGCAGGCCGCGCTTTTCCGCATCGTCGATCATGGCCACACCGATGCGGTCCTTCACCGAATAGGCCGGATTGCGCCCCTCGATCTTGGCCAGGATGGTGGCAGAGGCGCCATCGCCGATGCGGTTGAGCCTGACCAGCGGCGTATGGCCGATGGATCTGGCGTTATCTGTATACAAGTTCGACATGTTTCCTCTCCTGGAACCGGGTTTGCGATGACGCAAGTCTAACCAAGCCCGGGCGCTTGTTGAACTGGTCGATTGTTATATGGTTAGAACCGCCATCGATAACGAATCCCCTGTGCGCGACATGGATTCGATGTGCCGCAGGCACTGTCGTAACACCGGAATGAGCTGGTGTAGTATCCGTGGCGTTGGCGCAAAACCATACCGCGCTCCGCAACCGAACTGCACTCGTCGAGGAGAAACCAGATGATAAAAGCCTATGCTGCATTCGAACCCAGGGGACTGTTGCAACCTTTCGAATACGATCCCGGCGAATTG
>JAJZUH010000005.1 GCA_021847165.1 Pseudomonadota bacterium | reverse complement strand
CGACGCGACAATAAAAGAGCGACCATCAGGTCGCTCTTTATTTCTCCAACCGCCGGATTCCGGCTTGACCGCAGGTCAGTTTATCCTGAGCCTGTCGAAGGGCCGGAATGACGTACTTACCCCACCCACTTCCGCGCATTCTGGAACATGCGCAGCCACGCGCCGTTCTCCTGCCACTCCTTCGGATACCAGGAGTTCTGCACGGCACGGAACACGCGCTCGGGGTGCGGCATCATGATGCTGAAGCGGCCGTCCTGCGTGGTGAGGCCGGTGATGCCCTGCGGCGAGCCGTTGGGGTTGAGCGGATAGGTGGTGGTCGCCTTGCCGTAGTGGTCGACATAGCGCAGCGTGACCAGCGGTTGCGCGTCGTGCAGGCGCTTGGTGCCGCCGAAGTCGGCATAGCCTTCGCCGTGGGCGACGACGATGGGCATGCGGCTGCCTTCCATGTCCTTGAACAGGATGGACGGCGATTGCTGCACTTCGACCATCACAAAGCGGGCTTCGAACTGTTCCGACTGGTTGCGCGAGAAGTGCGCCCAGTTCTCGGCACCGGGGATGATCTCGTGCAGGTTGCTCATCATCTGGCAGCCGTTGCACACGCCTAACGCAAACGTATCGTTCCTGTTGAAGAATCCTTCGAACTCGTCGCGTGCACGCGGGTTGAACAGGATGGATTTCGCCCAGCCCTCGCCCGCACCCAGCACGTCGCCGTAGGAGAAGCCGCCGCAGGCCACCACGCCCTTGAAGTCGGCCAGCTTCACGCGGCCGCTGATGATGTCGCTCATGTGCACGTCCACGGCGGCGAAGCCGGCGCGATCGAACGCAGCCGCCATCTCGACGTGGCCGTTGACGCCCTGCTCGCGCAGGATGGCCATCCTGGGGCGGGTCTTCAGCAAGGCCGGCGCGACGTTCTCGTTGAGGTCATAGGTCAGCCGCACATGCAGGCCGGGGTCCTTCGCATCCAGCGTGCGGTCGTATTCCTGCTGTGCGCAGCTTGGGTTGTCGCGCAGCTTCTGCAACTGGTACGTAGTCTCGGACCAGATGCGGCGCAGCGCGATGGCGTTCTCGCTGTACAGCTGTACCTTGCCGCGCGTGATGGCGATGGTGCCGCCGGTGTTGAGGCGCGCCACTTCGTGCACGTTGCCCAGACCGGCGTCGTCGCACTGCACGAAGATGTCGGCCAGGTCGGCGCGGCGCACCTGCACCAGCGCGCCGAGCTCTTCGTTGAACAGGATGGACAGGTCGTCGCCCTTGCATTCGTCCAGGCGGATATCCAGGCCGATGTGCGATGCGAAGCTCATCTCGCACAGCGCTGCAAACATGCCGCCATCGGAACGGTCGTGGTAGGCCAGCAGCTTGCCTTCGCGGTTGAGGCGCTGGATGAGGTTGAAGAAGGCCTTGAGCTGCTTCGCGCTGTCCACGTCCGGCGCCACATCTCCCACCTGCTTGTACACCTGCGCCAGTGCCGAGCCGCCAAGGCGGTTCCGGCCGCAGCCGAGATCGAACAGCAGCACCACGGTGTCGGTATCCGGCACCAGTTGCGGGGTGAGCGTCTTGCGCGCATCGCTGCACGGCGCGAAGGCGGAGACGATGAGCGAGAGCGGCGCGGTGACGGCCTTGGCCTGTTCGCCTTCCTTCCACGTGGTCTTCATACTCATCGAATCCTTACCCACGGGGATGCTGATGCCGAGCTGCGGGCATAGCTCCATGCCCACCGCCTTGACGGTATCAAACAGTGCGGCATCTTCCCCGTGGTGGCCGGCGGCGGCCATCCAGTTGGCGGAGAGCTTGATGTCGCCGATCTTGTCGATCTGCGCCGCGGCGATGTTGGTGATCGCCTCGCCGATGGCCATGCGCCCGGAAGCCGGTCCATTGAGCACGGCGATGGGGGTGCGCTCGCCCAGCGCGAAGGCTTCGGCCAGACAAGTGTTGTAGCCCATCAGCGTGACGGCCACATCGGCCACCGGCACTTGCCACGGGCCGACCATCTGGTCGCGCGCGGTCATGCCGCCCACGGTACGGTCACCGATGCTGATCAGGAAGGTCTTGTCGGCCACGCTGGGCAGACGCAGCACACGCTCGATGGCATCCTTCAGCACGATGTTGCGGGTGTCGAACTTCGGCAGCCTCACCTGCTCGCGCTGCACCTTGCGCGTCATCCTGGGCGGCTTGCCCAGCAGCACGGAGAGCGGCATGTCCACCGCGTTGTTGCCGAACTCCTCGTCATGCACTTCGAGGCGGTCTTCCGGGATGGCATGGCCCAGCACGGCGAAGGGGCAGCGCTCGCGCTCGCACAGTTGCTTGAATTCCAGCACTCGCTCCACCGGGATGGCCAGCACGTAGCGCTCCTGCGCCTCGTTGCTCCAGATCTGCATCGGCGACATGCCGCGCTCTTCGTTCGGCACCGAGCGCAACTCGAAATGCGCGCCCTTGCCGCCGCCGTGCACCAGTTCCGGCAGCGCATTGGAGATGCCGCCCGCGCCGACGTCGTGGATGGAGAGGATGGGGTTGTTGTCGCCCATCTGCCAGCAGCGGTCGATGACTTCCTGCGCGCGGCGCTGCATCTCCGGGTTGCCGCGCTGCACCGAATCGAAATCGAGGTTTTCTGCATTGGCGCCGGTATCCATGCTGGATGCCGCGCCGCCGCCCAGGCCGATCAGCATGCCGGGGCCGCCCAGCTGGATCAGCACCGCGCCATTCGGCAATTCGTGCTTGTGGGTGTGCTCGGCCTTGATGTTGCCGACGCCGCCCGCCAGCATGATGGGCTTGTGGTAGCCGCGCACTTCGCCGTTCACCTGCTCTTCAAAGGTGCGGAAGTAGCCGGCCAGGTTGGGGCGGCCGAATTCGTTGTTGAAGGCGGCGCCGCCGAGCGGGCCGTCGATCATGATCTGCAGCGGCGAGGCGATGCGCCCCGGCTTGCCGATCGGATCGGCTTCCCATGGCTGCTCGAAACCGGGGATATTGAGGTTGGACACCGAGAACCCGGTCAGGCCGGCCTTGGGCTTGGAACCGGTGCCGGTGGCGCCTTCGTCGCGGATCTCGCCGCCGGAACCGGTGGCAGCACCCGCGAACGGCGCGATGGCGGTCGGGTGGTTGTGCGTCTCCACTTTCATCAGGGTGTGGGTGAGCTCGCGGCTGTAGGCGTAGCTGCCGTCCCGGCGCGGGTAGAAACGCTCGATCTCGGCGCCCTCGATAACGGAGGAGTTGTCGGAATAGGCCACCACGGTGCCTTCCGGATGCAGCTTGTGCGTGTTGCGGATCATGCCGAACAGCGAGATGCCCTGCTGCTCGTCGTCGATGATCCAGTCGGCGTTGAAGATCTTGTGGCGGCAGTGCTCGGAGTTGGCCTGCGCGAACATCATCAGCTCGACGTCGGTGGGATTGCGCCCGAGCTTGCCGAAGTTCTCCACCAGGTAGTCGATCTCGTCTGCGGAAAGCGCCAGCCCCAGTTCGCGGTTGGCGGCTTCCAGCGCGGCGCGGCCGGCGCGCAGGATGTCCACGCTGGTGAGCGGCTGCGGCGTGCCGTGCTTGAAAATGCGGTCTTCGATGCCGGTCGCGTCGGCGATGACGGATTCGGTCATGCGGTCGTGCAGCAGCGGCAGCACGGCCTTCTGCTCCGCCTCGCTCAGCGGTTTGCCGCTCTTGTTCTTCAGGTAATACACCACGCCGCGCTCGATGCGCTTCACCTGCGGCAGGCTGCAATGGCGGGCGATGTCGGTGGCCTTGGACGACCAGGGCGAGATGGTGCCGAGGCGCGGGATGACCAGCAGCGTCTGCACCTTGCCGTCGCCCTGCGGCGCGCCTGCGCCCTTGTCCAGCCCGAGCAGCCGGTCGAGCAGCCCGGCTTCGGCAGGCGTCAGCTCGGCGGACAGTTCGGTGAAATAGCAGTGGCGGGTGTCTTCGAGGGTGATGCCGGATTTCGTGGCATCCAGCGCGGCGCGCAGCTTGTCGAGACGGAAGGAAGAAAGGGCAGCTTTACCTATCGAGGTGCGGAACATGGCGAGATAGCGCGATGAAATAACGAGGCCGGATTATACTATGCGCACCCATTTAACCTAAGCCGTCAGCGCCTGAAACATGCCTGACGAAACCCGAAAGCCCTCTTATGCCCACAGCCCGCCCCGCCGCCATCACCCGGAAACAGGTCGCCGCCTTCCTCAAGCCCCGCCCCCAGGACAGCCACAAGGGCCTGTTCGGCACCGTCACGGTGGTCGGCGGAGCCAGCGGCATGGTGGGGGCGGCGATCCTGGCCGGACGGGCGGCGTTCAAGATGGGCGCGGGAAGCGTGCACATCGGCCTGCTGGCGGACAAGATGCCGCTGGTGGACATGCGGATGCCGGAGCTGATGCTGCATCCGGCCGCCGAGGCGCTGCGAACGACCAGGCCGGACGTCCTGCTCGTCGGCTGCGGCCTCGGCCAGAGCCTGCCCGCGCAGAAACTGCTGTATGACGCGCTGCAAATGGACGTGGCGCTGGTGCTGGACGCCGACGCGCTCAACATCATCGCCCAGCGCCCCGACCTGCGCGGCATGCTGCACGGCCGCAAGGCCCCCGCCGTGTTCACCCCGCACCCCGGTGAGGCCGCGCGCCTGCTGGGCTGCAGCATCGAAGACATCCGGAACGACCGCCCGCGTGCGGCGCTGAGCCTGGTGCAGCGGCTGGGCGGCAGCGTGGTGCTGAAGGGCGCCGGCAGCCTGTGCGCCACGCGCGACGGCAAGCTGCAGATCAACCAGACCGGCAACCCCGGCATGAGCAGCGCGGGCATGGGCGATGTGCTGGCCGGCATGATCGCGGCGTTCATCGCACAGGGGCTTAGCACGGACGAGGCGCTGCTGCTCGGCGTGCACCTGCACGGCGCGGCGGGAGACGAACTGGACAAACAGCAGGCCATGCTCGGCATGAGCGCCACCGAAGTCACCGAATGGGCGCGCTGGCTGTTGAACCGCATGGCACCGCGCTGATACATGGGCAGCATTCTCTACCGGTACCTGATCGTGGTCGTGGCCTGCCTCTCCCTGCTGGCCGGGCTGCAGGTGCCCAATTTCATCGACCAGTACCAGAAGCGCGTCGATGCGCACCTGCGCGAGGTCAGCATCAATTTGCAGCCTTACCAGGAGATCGCCAGCAAATATTTCGGCGGCGACCTCGGCAAGCTGATCGAGCTGCATCGCAACAGCGGCGAAAAACCGTTCCAGGAAGAAGGCGCGGCGATCGAAAAGATGGCGCAGCGCAAGCTGCGCTTCGAGGCCGACCTGGCCGCGCTGAATGCCAGCCTGCCGCTGAAGGCGCTGAACGTGCTGCTGCACGGCGACCGCGAGTTGATCGACGAGGCGCTGGGGCAATACAGCTATGCCGTGCCGCTGAACCAGGATGCGCTGGCGTTCGGTGCCGGCGTCGCCATCGTCATCCTGCTGCTGGTGGAACTGCTGCTGGCGCTGGCACGCTACACGGCCGGAAAACTGTTCCGTTCCACACCTCCCCTCTCATCGACCTGAACACCATGACTTACCCCATCGACATCAGCGAGGAAGGCGGTGTGCGCTTTCTGCATTTCGGCTCGCTCTGGATCCAGGGCGCGATGCGCATCGCGCGGCCCTGGCATCTGGAGCTCGACTACACCAAGGAGATGATGGCCAGCCTGCTGTTGCGCGACGACTCGCGCTTCCCGCGCCAGGTGCTGCTGATCGGCCTCGGTGCGGCTTCGCTCACCAAGTTCCTGTACCGCAACTACCCTCTGGCCAGGCTGACCGTGGTGGAGATCGAGCCGCGCGTGGTGGCGGCGGCGCGGCAGTTCTTCAAGCTGCCGGAAGACCCGAAGCGCCTCAACATCGTGATCGCCGATGGCGCGAAGTTCGTCGCCGAAAACGACAAGACTTACGACCTGATCCTGGTGGACGGTTTCGACGAGGATGCGCGTCCCGGCGAACTGGACACGCTGCCGTTCTACCAGATGTGCCGCGCGCGGCTGAACGACAACGGCGTGTTGGCGGTGAACCTGCTGGGCCGCAGCCGCGGCTATGCCGCCAGCCTGGAACGCCTGCGCGCTGCCTTCGACGCGCGCGCACTGGCCTTCCCTTCCTGCGATAGCGGCAACGTGATCGCGCTGGCGGCGACCGGCGCAGCGATCCGCATCGGGCTGGATGATCTCAAGGAACAGGCCCATGCCCTGAAGGACAACACCGGCCTCAACCTGCTGCCGACCCTGACGCGCATCGAAGGCTCGCAGAGCTGTCCCGGTGGCGTGTTTTATCTTTGAAACAATCCGGACGGATACTGCGCTTCGCTGGCGTTTGGGTTTAGAATCCGGCGCAGGAGAACGGGATGCCTCACCCTGTGAGGTTCTTTTGTGAAAGGTACGCATCATGGCCACATCCAGATCCACCACCGCGAAGAAGCCTGCCGTCATCAAGCCCGCAAGCGGAAAGACGAGCGCGGCGGCCACCGGCAAGACCAGCGCAAAGACGGCAACCGCCAGGACCTCAACCACCAAGAAACCCGCAACGACGGTCAAGAAACCCGCCGCCGGCGCCAGCAAACCGGCCGCTGCGGTCAGGAAAGCGGCCCCGCGCGCCAAGCCCGCCCCGGCCAGGGGCGCGGCACCGACGCCGGAACAGCGCTACCGGATGATTCAGGATGCGGCGTATTTCATCGCCGAGAAGAACGGCTTCGCCAGCGGTGCGATGGATTACTGGATTGCGGCTGAGGCCGAGATCGACGCCCGGCTGTCGGGCAAGGGCAAGTAGCTACTTGCCTGCGGTCGTCTTGAACTCGACCGCGTAACGCACGTAGTGCAGCTGCAGTTGTTCCGCATCGATCGCGGCGATCAGGCGGTCGGCCTGCTCCGCTTCGAGGATGAATTCGACCGCAACAGCCAGCTCGCCTGCCAGCTCGAAAAAGGTCTCGTCGTGCATGTGGCGATGCCGCCCGTAACCCGCGATGGCGCGGAAGGCCGAACCGCCGGGCAGCTCCAGCTGTTGCGCCAGGCGCAGCAGCCACTCGTGCATCAGTTCGCTGTGGTGGTGCTGTCTTTCGCTGACGTAGAATCTGATCACGACGGTTTGCATGTTGCTCTCCCCTTGCGCTATTGCTGTACCCATTTGAACGTTTGCATCCCCAGTACCGTCATCAGCAGCGAGCCGCCCAGGTGCGCCGCGATGATCGTCGTGCACCAGACATATTGCCCGCGCATCAGCAGCGTGACGGTCTCCGCCGAGAAGGTGGAAAAGGTGGTCAGCCCGCCGAGGAAGCCGGTGATGGCGAACAGCCGCCATTCCGGCGACAGGTTGGGGTAATGCATGAAGAAGGCGACCGCCAGGCCGACCAGGTAGCCGCCGATGAGGTTGGCCGCCAGGGTCCCCAGCGGCAATTCCGGCAGCGCCGGGTTGAGCCACAGGCCCAGGCCCCAGCGCAGCCAGGCACCGATGGCAGATCCGAATCCGATGGCGATGAAGGCATACAGTGTCATGGCTCAGATTGTAGCAGGGGGAACGATGCCGCGCAGTTTGAAACAGCGCATGTTCGGCGTACCGTCCAGTTCATACTCATTGAACTCGCGACAGGGCGTGGGACGATTGTCGTAGATGGCGCAGGAAACCCGTTTTCCCACCTCGCCGCGCAGCGCCGCACAGCGCGGCGGATAGTTGTTGGTGCCCTTCATGCATACCATGTGCTGATGCACCCTCTCGGTGAATTCCACCGGGACGTAACCGCCCGGCGCTTCGCTGGATTCGCCCCAGTAGAACGAGATGCGGTAATGGGCGCAGCAGGCGCCGCAAGACAGGCAGGGATTGCCCCCGCTCATTTCCTGACGATTTCCGCCCATAGGTCATGCTCGTCGGAATCGGTGATCTTCACGGTGACGAACTCGCCCACTTCCAGTTGTTCGCCGTCGATATAGACCAGGCCGTCGATCTCCGGCGCATCGGCCGCGCTGCGCGCCACCGAGCCGCCGTCGTCCACATCGTCCACCAGCACGGTGATGGTCTGGCCGACCCTCTTCGCCAGTTTTTCGGCGCTGATCTCCTCCTGCAGGTACATCAGGCGCGCCAGGCGGTCTTCCTGCACATCCGGGTCGACGTGCTCGGCCAGCGCGTTCGCTGCAGCGCCTTCCACCGGCGAATACTTGAAGGCGCCGACGCGGTCGAGCTGCGCTTCTTCGATGAAATCGAGCAGTTCTTCGAACTCCTCTTCCGTCTCGCCGGGGAAGCCGACGATGAAAGTGCTGCGCAACACGATGTCAGGGCAGGTCTCGCGCCATTGCCTGATGCGCTTGAGCACATTCTCGCTGCTGGCCGGGCGCTTCATCAGCTTGAGGATGCGCTCGTTGGCGTGCTGGAACGGGATGTCGAGATACGGCAGGATCTTGCCCTCCGCCATCAGCGGAATGACCTCGTCCACACTGGGATAGGGATAGACGTAATGCAGGCGCGTCCACACGCCGAGGCTGCCGAGCGCGCCGGCCAGCTCGGTCATGCGCGTTTTCAGCGGCTTGCCGTTCCAGAAACCGGTGCGGTATTTCACGTCCACGCCGTAGGCCGAGGTGTCCTGCGAGATGACCAGCAGTTCCTTCACGCCGGATTCGACCAGTTTCTCGGCTTCGGCCATGACCTCGTGGATCGGCCGGCTGACCAGATCGCCGCGCAGGCTGGGGATGATGCAGAAGGTGCAGCGATGGTTGCAGCCCTCGGAGATCTTCAGGTAGGCGAAGTGCTGCGGCGTGAGGCGCACGCCTTGCGGCGGCACCAGGTCGACATAGGGGTCGTGCAATCTGGGCAGGTGCCGGTGCACGGCTTCCATCACCGCATCGGTTTCGTGCGGCCCGGTCACGGCGAGCACCTTGGGATGCGTCTGCTGCACGATGTCGCCCTTGGCGCCCAGGCACCCGGTAACGATGACCTTGCCGTTCTCCTGCAGCGCTTCGCCGATGGCGTCCAGGGATTCGGCCACCGCGCTGTCGATGAAGCCGCAGGTGTTGACCACCACCAGGTCGGCCTCCTGGTAACTCGGCGTGATGAGGTAGCCTTCGGCGCGCATGCGCGTGAGGATGTGCTCGGAATCGACCGTCGCCTTGGGACATCCGAGCGAGACGAAACCGATCTGGGGTGCTGTTTTTTTGGAAGTCATCGAATCAACCTGCAATCAGAAAATTGGCCGTGGCCACCGTGGTGACGCCCGCCGCAATGAGCAGCACCTGCTGTACGGTATCGCGCATGCGCGTGCGCTTGTGCAAGCCGGGGATCAGGTCGGCCACCGCGATGTAGATCAGGCTGGCCGCCGCCAATGCCAGCAGCGTCGGCACGATGGACTGCATGCCCTGCAAGGTGACATAGGCCAGCACCCCGCCGACCAGGGTGGCGAAACTGGAAATGAGGTTGAGCTGGAAAGCGCGCCGCCTGGAGTAGCCTGAATTGAGCAGCACGGCGAAGTCGCCCACTTCCTGCGGGATCTCGTGCGCGATGATGGCCAGCGCGGTGACAATGCCGAGTTGCACGTCGACCATGAAGGCGGCCGCGATGATGATGCCATCGATGAAGTTGTGGAAGGTGTCGCCGACGATGATCATGGCGCCGCTGCGGCCGTGGTCGTTCACGCTGTGTTCGTGCGGCTCGTGCGCCTCGCAATGCTCATGGTGGCAATGGCGCCAGATCAGCACCTTTTCCAGCGTGAAGAACAGCAGGATGCCGAGCAGCACCGTGGCGCTGACGGCGGTGATGTTGGTCGTGAGGTGGAGCGCCTCGGGCAGGATGTCCAGGAACACCGCCCCCAGCAACGCGCCGATGGCGTAACTCACCAGCCCGCCCAGGTATTGCGCGCGCGCATTGAGCACGAACAGCGCAGCGGCCAGCACGCTCAATAAGCCGCCCAGCAGGCTGGTGACGATGATCCACGCCAAGATACTCATGCTTGAAAACCGGAATTAAGACAGGGCGCGGATTATACCCAGTATCAATGCCTGGCGCTGAATTCCGGCTCCTTGTTGTAGTACTGGAAGCTTTCGCGCATGCGCCTGGATATCTCGGACGATAGCTGCTCGAAGGCGACGCCGCAGACGTATTTGTCGCCCTCCTTGCGCTGCCAGCTGATCTTGCCCCGCAGGTTGACCGGCTGCTGGCTCTCGTATTCCTTGAGGTTTTCTTGCGGCAGGTACAGTTGCATCTCGACCGGTTTGTTTTTCTGCAATTCCTTGTTCATCTGCAGGCGGATTCCGGTCATGCTGAAATCCAGGCTGCAGCATTCCTCCGACTGCTCTCCCTGCTTCACCTGTACCAGCAGGCGATTCGCCGCCCGCGGGAAAGTTCGCTTCTCGTGCTGGGAGGGCGGAATGATCTGCACATGATCGAAATTGAATTCGGCCATCAGCTGGTTGAGCTTGCCGGTGACCTTGTGCAGGCCGTCGCCGATGATCGCGGTCGTCTCCACCTTGTCGGAGCTTTCGTGCAGGGTGGCGAACAGCTCTTCCAGCGTCTTGCGCAGCACATCCACATTGCGTATCTGCGCCCCGCTCGCTTCCGAGATGCTGCTGTTCGCGCTGGCCGTTTCCGCGATCTCGGTCGAAATATGCTCGATCACCGCCGCCGTCTCGCCGGCCAGCTTCTGGTTCTCATGCACCTTGCCCACCACCACGCTCATCGAGGCGGTCACTTCCTGTACCTTGCCCGACAGCTGGCCGATGATGTCGGAGATCTCGTCCGCCGATTGCGTGGTGCGCTCCGCCAGCTTGCGCACCTCGTCCGCCACCACGGCGAAACCGCGCCCCTGCTCGCCTGCGCGCGCCGCTTCGATCGCCGCATTCAGCGCCAGCAGGTTGGTCTGGCCGGCGATGTCCTGGATCGTGGTGATGATGTCGTGGATCAGGGTTGCCGATCTCTCCAGTTCCGCGATCTTGGTGGCCGCCTGGTTCACTTCCTGCACCGTATTCTCCATCTCGGAGATGTTCTTCTGCACGGTATTGATGCCGTCGCGCGCCTGGGCTTCCGTCTCCTGCGCCCTGACGGTCGCCTTCATGGTTTGCGCCTGCACGCTTTCCGAAATCTGGTGCAGCTGGAGGGTGGCGTCGTTCACTTCCGCCGACCGGCTCTGCTCCTTGCGCCCGACCTCGGCGATCTCATGCGAGATCTTGGCGATCTGGAAGGCGGACTGCTCCATCTCCTTCCCGCTCTCGTCCACTTCGCGCATGATGTGGTTCAGCTTGGACAAGACGTCGTTGAAGCTCTTTTCCAGCGTGCCGATCTCGTCGCGCGAACGGTTCTCCACGCCCTTCGTCAAATCGCCGGCTTCCACCGCCTTCAGCGCATGGCACAGGGCCTGGATGGGTTTGACGAACAGGTTGGCGACGAAGGCGATGATGAAGAACTGCAGCAGGAATTCGAGGCCGGATTCCCAGAACGAGTTGAAGATGTAGGCGGCATGATTGGCCTCGAGTTGCAGGATGACTTCCTGGCTGACGTTGCCAGCGTGCGCGATGTCGACCATTTTCCCCAGCTCGTGCGTGGCAAGCAGGCGGTTATATACGGTGGTGACCATTGTCACCATGAAGAAGCCGATCTGCAGCTTCCAGCGTATGCTGAGCGAGTTGTACCAATTTCTCATTCGATTCCTCCGGGGGACTGCATACGTCAATATAAATGCGCAGTCGGCACATCTATGACGACATCTGCGCCGAGAACTTTAGACCGGATCGATATGTCCAGAAAAAATAATGGCTTAATGGACGCCACGCAGGGCTTCAATGCCCCAGCGGCACGTCGCGCGTCTCCGGCAGGAACAGCAGGCCGATGACGGCCGCCAGGAACAGCAGGCCGACCGGGTACCACAAGCCTGCCAGCGCGTCGCCAGCCTGCACCGAAATCAGCGTCATCATGAACGGCGACAGCCCGCCGATCCAGCCCGCGCTGAGGTTATGCGGCAGGGCTGCGGCGGTATAGCGGGTGCGCGCCGTAAACAGTTCCGCCAATACCGCCGTCTGCGGGCCCGTGATCAGGGCGACGGCAACGACGGGGACGATGAGCAGCAGGAACAGCATGAACCGGTTCGCCTGCCCGCTGTCGGCCTGTTCCACCCAGCCCTTGGCCTTCAAGGTGGCGATCAGTTCGACTGGCCGGAAACCTTCGACTTCGCTGCCGCCGATGACGGCGACGACGTCCTGCCCCACCCGCTGCCCGCGCAGGACATAGGAAACGCCGTTCCTGGTGAGGAACTCCTGGTCACGCTCGCAATCGTTCGCCGCCTTGCGGAACGGGCTGTAGCGACAATCTACCCCATACAGCGACACGACGATCTCCTGATTGAAGCGCTCCTGCGCCGGATTGCCGTAATGCTGCAGGGCCTTGAACACCGGCATGATGGTGACGGCCCCCAGGATCAGCCCGGCCAGCAGGATCGGCCTGCGCCCCATCCTGTCCGACAGCCAGCCTGCCAGGATGGTGAGCGGAAACAGCAGCAGGGTGCTGGTCATCACCAGCGTGCTGGCCAGCTGCGCATCCAGCCGCACCACGCTCTTCAGGAACACGTTGGCATACACCTGGGAGGAGAAGAACAGCAGCGAACCGCCAGCGGAGATGCAGAAGAACAGCAGCGCCATGCGCCCCAAGGTACGGCGATCGCTCAGGCATTCGCGCAGCGGCGCCCTGGATACCGTCCCGGCGGCCTGCAATTCGCGAAACACCGGCGACTCTTCCAGACTCATGCGGCTCCTGATGGAGATGAACAACAGCACGGCGGAGAACAGGAACGGGATGCGCCAGCCCCAGGCATTGAACGCGGGGTCGTCCAGGAACTGGTGCAGCAGCACGATCTGCAGGGTGGAGACCAGGATGCCCAGCGGCCCCATCAGTTGCAGCACGCTGGTGTACATGCCACGCTTGCCGTGCGGCGCATGCTCGGTCAGATACACCGCGACGCCGCCGATCTCCCCCCCCACCGCAAAACCCTGCAGCAGCCGCAACAGCAGCAACAGCAGGGGCGCCAGCAGGCCGATCTGCGCATAGGTCGGCAACAGACCGACCAGGAACGTCGTCACGCCCATCAGCGAGATGGTGGCGATAAAGACGGGGCGGCGGCCGAACTTGTCCGCCAGCGAACCGAACAGCGCCGAACCCAGCGGTCGCACCACCATGCCGACGCCGAAGGTGGCCAGGCTCATCAGCAGCGCTGCGGTGGGATTGTCGGGCGGGAAGAACAGCACGCTGAAGTAGGTGGCCAGCGAAGCAAAGGTCAGGAAGTCGTACCACTCGAGAAAGGTACCGAAGCAGGCAGCGATGACGACTTTACGCTGGGTACGGGTGATGTCGGACATGGTGCGGCCTGAGTTTGAAAACGGGCCCGATTGTACCAACATGGCAGTCGCTCAAGCGACAAGACGTCCGCACCCGCACCGATTCTGCGCACGACTACTGATAGAATCCCGATAAAAAAGGGGGCAGGCTGGAAATCTTCCCCCTTACTGGAAAACCATCACATGCCATTTCGCCTACTTTTAGCCGTGTTCTGTTGCTGCTCGATCTGGTCAAGCGCGGAGACATTAGCCGATACAAGAGAGGCGCAGCTGGATGCCTCCGTCGCCGAGCTGCCATTGACGCCACTGGCCGAAATTATCAAGGATCGCAGGCTATCCATGACGGCCGATCAGGCGCTGACCACACACGCCGACGCAAGCGATGCGGGCGGCAAGGAGTTTGCCAGCTTCGGGTTCAGCGAGGCAGCTTACTGGTTCCGCATACCACTCCACAACAAGGAAACGGCAACACTCGACTACCTTCTCGTATTCAAGCCGACCTGGCTGGATGATATTCAAGTCATCCTGTTACAGGATGGTCGCAAGCTACAGGAATATCGCGGCGGCGATACGCTGCCATTCAGCCAGCGCAGTGTGCGCAATCCACAGGCCAATTTCGCACTGCACGTTCCGCCCGGACAAAGTCAGCTGCTGGTGCGCGTCCAATCGAGGGATCCCGTCGACGTGGGCATGTACCTGTTCCAGCACGCGGCGTTCTTCTCGGCCGAAGCTGATGAAGCCAGAGTCTGGGGCATTACCTACGGCGTGCTGGGCGCGTTGCTGCTCTACAACCTGTTCCTGTTCTTCTCTGTCCGGGAAAAAATATATGTAGCGTATGCCGCCTATCTGCTCAGCTTCCTGCTGCTGCATGCAACGCTGAACGGCTACGCCTACCAGGCGCTCTGGCCTGACCTGCCGGAGTTCAACAACTGGATACTCGCCACATTTGTCTATCTCTACATGTTCGCGGGGCTCGCGTTCGCCCTGCTATTCCTTGAGCTGCGCACCCGTCTGTTCAAGGCCTACCGATGGACGATCGGTTTTGCGCTGCTGCTGCTCGCCACCTATCTGCTCACCGCACTCCGGGGATACGGCCCCAACATCTTCTCGGCAACAGCCTGGGTTATCGTATATGGCCCCTTTGTCATGATGTTGGCGATCTTGTCACTGCGTTCCGGCAACCGGGCGGCGCGCTTCTTCCTGCTCGGGGCAATATCCGGCCTGATCGGTTCGTGCATCACGCCGTTGACCACTTCCGGCATCCTGCCGTTCTCTTTCCTCACTTACCACGCCGTCGATCTCGGCATGGTGGCGGATGCGATCCTGCTCTCGCTCGCCCTTGCTGACCGTATCTCGCTGATGCGCGAAGAGAAGGACAAGGCGCGCGCCGAGATCGAACGGCAGGATGAACGCTGGCGCCTGGCCATCGAAAGTGCCGGAGAAGGCGTGTGGGACTGGCGAATCCCCTCCGGCGAAGTACTGTATTCCAGGCGCTGGAAAGGGATGCTGGGATATGACGAGGACGAAATCGCCAACAATGTCGAAGCATGGCGCAAGCTGGTCCATCCTTTTGATCTTCCCGGCGCGTCCGAGAACATCGCGGCCTGCTTCGCGGGCAACACCGCCCCCTACCGCAGCGAATTCAGAATGCTATGCAAGGACGGCAGCTGGAAATGGGTTCTGGCTCAGGGCGCCGTGGTGGAGCGAGATGCGGCAGGCAATCCGCTGCGCATGATCGGCACCCACATCGACATCAGCGAACCAAAGCGGCTCGAGGCCGCCATCAAGGAGATGAACGAACACCTGGAAGATCGCGTGGAGCAAAGGACACGCGAGCTGGAAGCGGCACGGACAGTCGCCGAACAGGCCAGCCAGAGCAAGACCCGGTTCCTCGCTGCCGCCGGACATGATCTGAGGCAACCGCTGGCTGCCGCAAATCTGTTCCTCGACGCACTTCGATACACCAAGCCGACAGCAGAGCAGGATCAGATCCTGCAGCGCGTGGAGCAATCGATGGCGATGTTCAATGAATTGCTCGAATCCCTGCTCAACATCTCCAAGCTGGATGCCGGCGCCATCAAGCCGCAATACACCACCTTCAGCATCGGCGGATTGTTCAACTGGATCGAACAGAGTTTCGCCCCCATCGCGCAAAACAAGCAGCTCGATTTCAGGCTGCATTACGCCAGACAGGAAGGTCATCTCATCCGCAGCGACCTGGGGCTGGTCAAGTCGATCGCGCAGAACCTGGTGACCAATGCACTCAAGTTCACCCCGTCGGGAGCGATCATGGTCAGCGCCAGACGGCGAGGAGATGAAATGCTGATCCAGGTATGGGACACGGGAGTCGGCATCCCGGAAGAACACCTGCAACACATCTTTGACGAGTTCTACCAGATCGGAAACTCGCAGCGCGACCGCGCCAACGGCCTTGGACTCGGTCTTCCCATCGTGAAGCGCTCGATCTCCCTGCTAGGTGGAGAGATCGTTTGCCGCTCGCGCGTCGGGCACGGATCGGTATTCGGCTTCCGCTTGCCGCTGGATGAGCAGCCGGGCGGCGCACAGACGGATGCAATGGATGACTTGCATATGCAGGAGAAAGCCCGAGCCGCATTCGTCAGCGGAAAGAATTTTGCCATCGTCGAAAATGAGCTGCTGGTGGCTGAGGCCTTGTCCCAGGTGATCTCGACCATGGGCGGCATGACTATCACCTTCCCTGATGCGGAATCAGCACTGGACTCTCCCGAAATCCTGAATGCCGATTGTTACATCGTGGATTACATGCTCGCCGGAACGCTGAATGGTATGCAGTTCCTGGAGCAACTCCGGCGGCAGCGTCCGGCCCCGGTCTGCGGCGTGTTGATCACCGGTGACACTTCGCCCGAGTTCGTGCACAAATCAGAACGCTTCGTCTGGCCTGTGCTGCACAAGCCAGTCAACATATCCAAGGTGATAGACAGCCTGATCGAACAGTGCTGATGTCTGCTAGGCCAACCAGATGAACGTGCCCATGCGTCCGGTCACGCCATCGCGGCGGTAGGAGAAGAACTTGTCGCGCTGGTGGAAGGTGCAGTAATTGCCGCCATGGATGCGCTCGATGCCAAGCATGTACAGGCGCTGGCGAGCCAGCAGGAAGATGTCGGCATGGTATTTTTCTCCTTCACCCCTGCCGTCTCCCAGCGGGCGAGGAAGAAAGGCTTCGGCGGCCTGCGGCTGATGCGCCACAAAAGCATCGCGCACCTCTGCTCCCACCTCGAACGCTTCCGGCCCGATGGCCGGCCCCAGCCAGGCCAGCAGTTTCTGCGGGGCGATGTCCATCGCCCCGACCGTGGCTTCGATTACGCCGGCGGCCAATCCTTTCCAGCCCGCATGCACCGCGCCGACCACGGTGCCCGCTTCGTCGCACAGCAACACGGGCAGACAATCCGCCGTCATCACCACGCACACCGAGCCGCGTTGCCTGGCGATGCAGGCATCGGCCACCACGCGGCACGCTGCCGCGTCGGCATTCGCCACGGCGGTACCGTGCACCTGTTCCAGCCACACCGGCTCGCTCGGCATGAACGGTGCCAGCGACTGGCGGTTGCGGTTCACGCGGGCGGGGTCGTCGCCGACATGCAGTCCCAGATTGAGCGTGTCATAGGGGGCTGCACTGACGCCCCCCAAGCGGGTGGTCTGCAAGGCCTTGACGTGCGCCGGCGCCGGCCAGTTCGGCGTGATGCAATGGTCAAGCAATCCCATGGCTGGCCTCGTCGATCTGATCCAGCAGCTGCTCCATGTCTTCCGGCAGCGGCACTTCCCATTCCATCCGCTCGCCCGTCACCGGGTGCTCCAGTGCCAGCCTGGTGGCATGCAGCGCCTGGCGCGGGAAACCGTTCAGCAACTCGCGCAGCGCCGGCACGCACTTCTGCCCGCCTTTCTGGTAGACCGCATCGCCGACCAGCGGATGCCCGATATAGGTCATGTGCACGCGAATCTGGTGGGTGCGGCCAGTCTCGAGGCGGCAGCGCACCAGGGTGCAGCTGGGAAAATTGGCTTCCACGCTGTAGTGGGTGATGGCTTCCTTGCCGTTCTCGATGGCTGCCATCTTGGTACGCTGCGAAGGATGGCGGCCGATCGGAATGTTGATGGTGTTGTCGTACTCCAGCTCGCCCCACACCAGCGCCAGGTATTCGCGCTTCACGCTGCGCGCCTGCATCTGCCGCACCAGTGCGGTCTGCGCAACGAGGGTCTTGGCGACCACCATCAAGCCGCTGGTGTCCTTGTCCAGGCGGTGCACGATGCCTGCGCGCGGCACATTGGCCAGCTCGGGGGCATGATGCAGCAAGGCGTTGAGCAGCGTCCCCTCCCAGTTGCCGCTGCCCGGATGTACCACGAGTCCGACCGGCTTGTTGATGACCATGATGGCATCGTCCTCATAGACGATCTCCAGCGGGATATCCTGAGCCTGATAAGGTTGCTCGGAGGGATGTATCTGCGGTGTCACGCAAATGTCTTCGCCACCCCACACTTTCTGCTTCACGCTGCCCGGCTTGCCATTGACCGTGACCAGGCCCTGTTCTATCCAGTCCTGCAGTCGGCTACGCGAGTACTCCGGCAGCAGTCTGACGAGCGCCTGGTCGAGGCGCAGACCGCCGTCTTCCATCGGGACACGCATCTCAAGCAGGTCGGCAGAGTCGTCGTCTTTGCTATAATCGGGGAAATCTTCTTCGGGTTCTATCATGCGACATAGTTTAGCTGTTTTCTTCCTGCTCACGTTAGCTGCTTGCAGCTCCGATGCGCCCAAAACCGACGAGATGAAGAATTTCACTGCCGACGAGATCTACGCCAAGGCGCAAGAGTCGATGCAGGACAACAACTACGAAAAAGCGGTCAAGCAGTTCGAGACGCTGCAATCGCGCTATCCATATGGCCGTTATGCGCAACAGGCGCAGATGGAGATCGCCTATGCCTATTACAAGCACAGCGAACCGGCACCCGCACTCGCCGCCCTGGATCAGTTCGCAAAACTCTATCCGATGAGCTCGCACATGGATTATGTGCTGTACCTCAAAGGCCTGATCAACTTCAACGAGAACATCAACAGCCTTTTCGGCACCTTGTTCAAACAGGATCCGTCGGAACGTGACCCGGCTGCCCTGCGCGACTCTTTCAACTCCTTCAAGGATCTGGTGACGCGCTTCCCGGACAGCAAGTACGCGCCGGATGCGCGGATACGCATGCAATATCTGCTGATCACGCTGGCCAACTCGGAGATCCATATCGCGGATTATTATCTGCGTCGCGGCGCCTACGTTGCCGCAGCGAACCGCGCCAAGGGCGTATTGACCGACTTTCCGCAAACACCGCAGACCCGCGACGCTTTGCAGATCCTGGTGCAAGCCTATGACGCGATGGGAATGAAAGACTTGCGCGACGATGCACAACGCGTGCTCTCGCTCAATATCGCAAAAGACGGAACTCAGAATCCCGCCACGCCGCTGAATCCTTCGCCATGGTGGAAGTTCTGGGACTGATACCGTGAAGTTCTGTTCGGAATGCGGCGCCCCCGTCGAACTGTCGTTGCCGCAGGATGACCACCGCGAACGCCATGTCTGCACCGTCTGCAACACCATCCACTACCAGAATCCAAAGCTCATCGTCGGCGCCATACCGGAGTGGGAGGATGGGCGCATCCTGCTCTGCCGCCGCGCCATCGAGCCGCGCCATGGCCTGTGGACGCTACCCGCAGGGTTCATGGAGAACGGCGAGACCACGGCCCAGGCTGCTGTGCGCGAGACACTGGAAGAAGCCAATGCCCGCATCGAGATAATGGGACTCTATGCGATGTACAACTTGCCCTACATCAACCAGGTACAGCTGTTGTACCGCGCCAAACTGCTCGATCTGGATTTCTCGCCGGGCGTCGAAAGCCTGGAAGTCCAGCTGTTCGCAGAAAACCAGATTCCCTGGGAGAGGCTGTCTTTCCGGCCGATACGCTATACCCTGGAGCACTACTTCGCCGACCGCAAGCGCGGCGAATTCACCTTCCGCAACACCGATCTGACGCCCCCGACACGCTGATTCACGCTTGCCATACACCATATCCAGCCTCGCGCAAGCCGATCGCTAGCTCAACCTCCATATCGCGTGCGCCATCGTATGGCAAGGGGTTATACACTTCATACAGATCGGGCAGCAGACGCAATCCAAACAGTTTGACGTATCGGTTGGACTGGATACCCGCCTTGTGTTTATCGAAGCGGATATCGGGATCCAGCCCCGTCATACCGACATAAACGCAAGGTTTCCCGGCGACATAATCGGGATTGCACTTCCTGAATCGCCCTTCGTAAAGCACATCTTTAGACAACTCGATGACGTAGACGTGGTAATGATCCCGGCGTCGCATAGGCGCAGGCTAATGCTGTATCCCCGTAATTCGAACAAACACTACGACAACTTCAACTGCGCCTTCGACTTCCTGCCTGGCGTCGCCGGAGGAATATAACCCGATATCCGACAGCGTATCCCCTCGATCTTTTTCCCTTTCTCGAACCTGATCGAAAGACACGACATCACCTCACCTTTCGCAGTCAGTTCGGACAAATAGATACGTGTCTTGGCCAGCGGAATCCCTGTCGCCTTGGATATTTCGGTATCAAGACGTTCACCGCGCGTTTTAAGGTATTGAAGTATTTCGTTCATAGTTGATAGATTAAGAAAGCCTGACGTTGAAATGACAAGAGGCGGTTCACACCGCCCCTTGCCCACACTATCTTCGAAAATCAGACTTCAGGCAAGACCAGCCCATGCAGCGATCGATGCAGCCGCTGCTGCAAGCCAACCGAAAGCCATATTGAAATCTGCTTCTTCTTTTCCAAAATTGCTGCCAGTTTTGTCGCTCATGCTGAATCTCCTTAATAATTAAGTTACCCTCACCCATCGAACGCTTAACCGCTCTTTCTCGTTCAGGGTAATCCTTCGACTGGAGATCCATGATTTAGTTCTACCGTTCATCCATCGAGCGTTACCGCCGATCCGGATTTTTAGCAATTAGCTGATTATAAATAAATTTTATATGTTCAACGCAATGCGACCGCCAGCAATAAGTACCAGTCATCTTACTCTGATGCAATTGGCAAGCTGTCAGTAGATCATGACCAATGCACCTTGCCACTCTACACAGAATTCAGCCAGACGGGTGCAATCTGCCTGTTTTTCCTTCTATAATCCAAGCTGCGCTTACGTTCTGCACCATAATACATGTCTTTGATGCGAATCTTCATGCTGCTCGCAAGCCTGCTACTGACTGCTTGCGCCACCACAAAACCAAGTTCGGATGCACAGCAAAAAGACCCGTTTGAGTCGTTCAACCGCAGTGTATTCAAGTTCAACGATACCCTCGACAAGGCTGTACTCAAACCAATCGCCAAGGGTTATAGCTCGGTTACGCCGACTCCCGTAAAAACCATGGTCAGCAACTTCTTCTCCAATCTGGACGATGTGGTGGTAACCGCCAACGACCTCCTTCAGCTTAAATTCAAACAAGCGGCCAGCGATGGTGCCCGTGTGATATTCAATACCACTTTCGGCCTGTTCGGCTTGATCAACGTCACTGATCGGCTGGAAAAACATAATGAAGACTTTGGCCAGACGCTAGGCTATTGGGGCGTACCTAGCGGCCCCTACCTGGTATTGCCTGTCCTGGGACCAAGTTCGATACGCGATGGCACGGGACTCTACACGGATAGCTATGTCAGCGTCATCAGCAATACCAGAGACGTCCCCGCACGGAACACCGCCTGGGCAGTGGAGGGAGTGGATACGCGCGCCAATCTGCTGGAACAGGAAAAAGTCCTGGATGAAGCGATCATCGACCGCTACAGCTTCATTCGGGATGCATACCTGATGCACCGTCAAAGCCTGGTGTATGACGGCAACCCACCCCGCCAGAAATTCGATGATGATGAATAGATAACGGCGGGAATTCCCGCCGTTATCGTCATTGACACAGCTTCAGGTCGATCTACTGAGCTGCACGCAGGGCCGCGATACGCTCCTCCAGCGGTGGATGCGTCATGAACAGCCTGGAAAAACCTCCCTGGCTCGAGATCGCCATCGCAGCCATATTCTGCGGCATCGCCGCTTGTTCATGGTTGATCTTCAGCCGTTCCAGTGCGGCAATCATTTTCTGGCGACCCGCCAGATTTGCGCCGCCGGCATCGGCGCGAAATTCGCGCTGACGGGAGAACCACATCACGATCATGCTGGCCAGAATGCCCAAGACGATCTGTGCGGCGATCTCGGCCACGAAAGCACCGATACCCGGGCCGTTGCGTGGGTCGTTCTTCAGCACCACACGATCGACGAGGATGCCAACGATCTTCGAAAAGAACACCACAAACGTGTTGACCACTCCCTGAATCAGGGCCAGCGTGACCATGTCGCCGTTGGCGACATGGGTGATTTCGTGACCCAGCACGGCTTCGGCCTCATCGCGGCTCATGCTGTGCAGCAGGCCTGTACTCACCGCCACCAGTGCATTGTTGCGGTTCCAGCCGGTGGCAAAGGCGTTCACATCGGGTGCATCGTAGATCGCCACTTCCGGCATACCGATGCCGGCCGCCTGCGCCTGACGGCGAACAGTATCCACCAGCCAGCGCTCGGTCGGGTCTTGTGGATTTTCAATGACTTGCGCTCCAACCGACATTTTCGCCATCCATTTCGACATCAGCAGCGAGATGATGGAGCCGGAAAAACCGATCACCGCAGACAGCACCATCAGCGCAGTGAAATTGATCGCACCGCTTTGCTCCAGCACCCGATCCACGCCGAGCAGACGCAGGGTGATGTTGATGACCAGCAGGACCGCGATGTTGGTCAAGACAAACAAAAATATACGTTTCATTGCGATTTGACTCCGAAAATAAATAGTTAGGCGGCGCGAAGTGTACCACCCTTGCACCGGCAACTAATTGAGGGCGAATCCCGGCATTTCAAGCCCGCAAGCCATGACAGTGCGGACATTGGAAATGAATCGTAGCGAAAAGTTGCATCGGGCGGATGTCGCGGCGAACACCGCCACTTTCCGGGATAAAACTGCGATTGACATATAACCCGGCACTTCAATAGGATGCAGCATGCATAAACGCACCCCCGCAAGGCAATTGAAATGAGCCCCCATTACACCAGAACCGCCATTACGCTGCACTGGCTGATTGCCTTGCTGATCTGCGCTGCATTCCCACTGGGGCTTTACATGCACGATCTACCCCTCTCCCCGCATAAGCTGCGAATGTACAGTTACCACAAATGGATTGGGGTCACGGTCTTCCTGTTCGCCGTTGTCCGCCTGTCTTGGCGCATCAGCCATCGCCCGCCAGCCCTGCCCGACAGCATGGCCAATTGGGAGAAGTCCGCTGCGCACGCAATGCATTTCGCCCTGTATGCCCTGATATTCCTCGCCCCCCTCAGCGGTTGGCTGATGAGCTCGGCAAAGGGATTTCAGACCGTGTGGTTCGGCATGCTGCCGCTGCCGGATCTGGTCGGCAAGGACAAAGAACTCGGTAATACACTGCAAGAAGTTCATGAAGCGCTTAACTTCCTCATGCTCGGCCTGGTGCTCGCCCATGCCGGAGCGGCGCTGAAGCACCATGTCATCGAACGAGACGATGTGCTTGCACGCATGCTGCCATTCCTCGATAGCAGAAAGTAAGCACCCAATCTTTTGCGGGCCCCCTCAATACTCATACGGAGAAGTGCCATGAACAAATCGCTGAACATGCTGCTCGCCTCCCTGTTGGCCGCTCCGTCATATGCGGCTGACGTCTACACCATCGACCCCGCACACACCTGGCCGGGATTCGAGATCAATCACCTCGGCTACTCTACCCAGCGCGGACGTTTCAACAAATCCAGCGGCAAGATCACCCTTGATATCGCCGCCAGAAAGGGCAGCGTCGACATCACCATAGAGGCTGACTCTCTCGACATGGGGTTCGCCAGATGGGACGAACGCATGAAAGGAGAGGAGTTTTTCCATGTCGTGCAATATCCCACCATCCGCTTCACCTCGGACAATCTGATATTCGATGGCGACAAGGTTGTCGGTGCCGAAGGAAAATTCACCCTGCTCGGCACAACGCGCCCGCTCACTCTGCGCGTCGACAACTTCCATTGCTCGCCCTTTCCCCTCACCAGAAAGATGCATTGTGGCGCAGACATATCCGCAACCATCTCGCGTACCCAGTTCGGTATGGCAAAATTCACTCCCATGGTCAGCGACGAAGTCAGGCTTTATTCACCGATCGAAGCGGACAAGGACTGAGCCTGCTCGGCATGGCTACGGCGGCTTGGTCTCAAGTAAAATCGCCGGGCCATGAGGATGCACTTTCCATGATCGCATAAGGAAACGTCTTGAAAAATCTGTTCGGATTACTGATATTGCTGCTCCTCAATCCCGCAGTTCACGCTGCAGAACTGTTCGGCACCGTGGACGCACTCTCAGGCAGTGCCAGCCTGATCGACCAGACCGGCCGGGCCGCACCCATTGTGATCGGCATGAATGTCTATGAAGGCCAAACCATCATCTCCGCGGCAGACGGGGAAGTACACCTCGTCACCGAAGACGGAGGCATCATCGCCGTACGCCCCGATACTGAATTTCGCGTAGACGAATACAAGGCCGATGGCAGTTCTGCCGACAAGATATTCATGTCATTGCTCAAAGGTACCGTGCGGTCGATTACAGGCTGGATAGGCAAGTTCGATAATTCTGCCTATCGCATCACCACCCCCACCGCCACGATTGGTGTCCGCGGGACCGACCATGAGACCACTGTGATCGAGAAGGGAAACGGCGACGAGCCAGGCACCTATGACAATGTCATTGAAGGAGCCACTATCATGAAGACCCCTCAAGGCAGTGCCGAAGTAACTCCCGGCAAATACGCGTTTGCACCCAAGGGGAGGTCAGCCACTCCGTTCTTCCTGGCTCAGCGGCCACATTTCCTGCAGGATCGCAGGTTAAAGATTGAAGACCGCATCCAGCAGCGCAAGGAAACATTACGTGGTCGACTTAACCAGATGCGAGAAGAACGCATCAACCGGACGAAATCGATCCAGGGCAATCGCCGGCCAGCCAATGAGGGCGTGAATGCCGGCAACCAACAACGCGAACGAATGACAGGACAGCGCCGCGAACTTCGCGC
Source organism: Pseudomonadota bacterium (assembly GCA_021847165.1). Lineage (GTDB taxonomy): Bacteria > Pseudomonadota > Gammaproteobacteria > Burkholderiales > Gallionellaceae > Sideroxyarcus. The sequence goes on along the minus strand of JAJZUH010000005.1, from coordinate 1,233 downwards.
CCAGCGCTATGAGCAGGCACAGCATTTGCGGACAAATCGTGCCGATGCTGCATGGCAAAACCGCCCGGCACAACAGAGAGGGAACGATGCGCGCACTATGCAGCGCAGGGAAAATAGACCAAACAATCTATACTCCGAAAAGGGAAAAAGATCTTCCCCGGAACGGGAGCGGCATAGGGGAATGAGGCGCGAGTAATCACCTAAGCAATTGCACTGATACCGCTACGATATTCAGCTTGGCAACAAAAAAGCCGACTTGCGTCGGCTTTTTCTTGCAGCACCTCAGAGTTACTTGGCCAACCCGAGCACGAATTCAACCAACTCCTTGATCTCGCCCTGTTTCGTGCCAGCCGGGTCATTGGGCACCATTGCAGCTGAGCCCCAGTTGCCGTGTCCGCCCTTGGAAACCTTCATCATCAGGCCCTCAACCAGCGGATATTCCTTGGCATCAGGTGCATTGGAACCATTATTCGAATATTTATACTTGGTTGCCCCCTTGTACTTCTTCGACACATCCATCCAGGCCGGGCCCACCACCTTGTGGTCGATTGCGTGGCAAGCAACGCAGTTATTCTTCTTTGCCAGCGGCGGCATATCGACTGCCATTGCGCTACCTGCAACCATCATTCCTGCAACTACTGTCATGCTTACGATAATCGACTTCATATATTTCCCCCATTGTAGTGAGTTTAAATGTGAATACTACTTATCTTCCCTGTCTGCTTACCCTTAAATATCTTAAGGAGGAGACGATGCATTTCCGGACAGCTTGATGCACTCACATCCTAACAACGCCTCCGTAAAGACAGTGCGAACAGAACGTGAAAACACTGTTATGCAAAATAGCCATGCTCGCATACACACTACTGACTTCTTCAAAGACAGTACCTCAGGCAACAGCGACCAAATGCTAAACGACGGCAGCCCGGCTCGCCATTTGCGCGGCCATCTCTTCAGCGATTTATTGAACCGACATCTTGAACTTGGTGCTTAAGCAAGAACAAAAAGGGCGGCTGAACCACCCTTTTGCCAAACATGTTGGCATCATTCGATGCTACATATTTAGCCCAGCGCAACAACCAGCAGTAACGAGGCTAGCGCAAGCGCACCGAGCTCTGCATAGAAGCTTTCGTCATCCGAAAAATGTTTGCCTTGATTGGATTTGAATGTCATATCCATGATTGAACCTCCTGTGGTCACAGTTGGCTCGAGAAACGATCGCTAGTCTTGCGG
>JAJZUH010000143.1 GCA_021847165.1 Pseudomonadota bacterium | reverse complement strand
GTGATCGACGGCTCTGCGCGCACACGACTCACTGAAATGGCGAACGCCCTAGCCTGATAAAGATTTATCAAGAATGAGGAAATCCAGATGAAGCTCAACCCTTCCGAAATTAGCAATCTGATTCGCAGTCGCATCGAGAATTTCGAGGCACTGACCCAAGCGCGCACTGAAGGTACGGTGGTCAGCGTGACCGACGGCATCGTCCGCGTCCACGGCTTGTCCGATGTGATGCAAGGCGAAATGCTGGAATTCCCCGGCAATACCTTCGGTCTCGCACTGAACCTCGAGCGCGATTCCGTCGGCGCCGTGATTCTGGGTGAATACGAACATATCACCGAAGGCGACACCGTCAAGTGCACCGGCCGCATTCTCGAAGTGCCGGTCGGTCCCGAGCTGCGCGGACGTGTCGTCAACGCATTGGGCCAGCCCATTGACGGCAAGGGCCCGGTCAACACCAAGATGACCGACAAGATCGAAAAGGTCGCACCGGGCGTGATCGCACGTAAATCGGTGGACCAGCCAGTGCAGACCGGCCTGAAATCCATCGACTCGATGGTTCCGGTAGGCCGCGGCCAGCGCGAACTGATCATTGGCGACCGCCAGACCGGCAAGACTGCCGTCGCTGTTGACGCAATCATCAACCAGAAGGGTCAGAACATGACCTGCATCTACGTGGCGGTCGGCCAGAAAGCTTCGACTGTCGCAAACGTGGTGCGCAAGCTGGAAGAGCACGGTGCGATGGAATACACCATCGTGGTTGCTGCAACCGCTTCCGATTCCGCTGCGATGCAGTTCCTGGCACCGTATGCCGGCTGCACCATGGGCGAATACTTCCGTGACCGCGGTGAAGATGCGCTGATCGTGTACGACGACTTGACCAAGCAAGCCTGGGCATATCGCCAGATCTCGCTGCTGCTGCGCCGTCCGCCCGGCCGCGAAGCTTACCCCGGCGACGTGTTCTATCTGCACTCCCGTTTGCTGGAACGCGCAGCCCGCGTGAATGCCGAATACGTCGAAGCTTTCACCAAGGGCGCCGTCAAGGGCAAGACCGGTTCGCTGACTGCGTTGCCGATCATCGAAACCCAGGCCGGCGACGTTTCCGCATTCGTGCCGACCAACGTGATCTCGATTACCGACGGCCAGATCTTCCTGGAAGCCGACCTCTTCAATGCCGGCATCCGTCCCGCGATCAACGCGGGTGTATCGGTGTCCCGCGTGGGTGGTGCAGCGCAGACCAAGGTGATCAAAAAGCTGGGCGGCGGTGTGCGTCTGGCTCTGGCGCAATATCGCGAACTGGCTGCTTTCGCGCAGTTCGCCTCGGATCTGGATGAGTCTACACGCAAACAGCTGGAGCGCGGCCGTCTGGTGACAGAGTTGATGAAGCAATTGCAGTATTGCCCGCTTTCCGTGTCCGACATGGCAACGACTTTGTTCGCAGTCAACAAGGGCTATTTCGACGACGTCGCAGTGGCGAAAGCACTGGCATTCGAAACCGCCTTGCACGCTCACCTGAAGTCCAAGAACAAGGCCTTGATGGATGCAATCGAATCCAGCAAGGACCTGTCCGCCGATAACGAAAAACTGCTGGCCGCAGCGATCGAATCGTTCAAGGCAACTGCTGTCTACTAAGGCGAGGTGAGTTATGGCGGGCAGTAAAGAGATTCGCACCAAGATCAAGAGCGTGGAAAACACGCGCAAGATCACCCGTGCGATGGAAATGGTGGCAGCAGCGAAAATGCGCAAAGCGCAGGAACGCATGCGTGCCGCTCGCCCCTATGCCGAGAAGATCCGCAATGTGGCGGCGCACCTGTCTCGCGCCAATCCGGAATACAAGCATGCATTCCTGGCCAAGCGCGACAGCATCAAGAATGTCGGTCTGATCGTCGTCACGTCTGACAAGGGCTTGTGCGGTGGTTTGAATACCAACCTGCTGCGTCTGGCCGTAAGCGAAATGAAGACATGGCAAGGCGAAGGCAAGGACCTCATGGTTTGCGCAATCGGCAACAAGGGCTTCGGCTTCATGAATCGCATCGGGGCAAAGGTGAAATCGCACCTGACCGGCCTGGGCGATACGCCGCACGTCGAGAAACTGATCGGTGCTGTGAAAGCCATGCTGGATGCCTACGTGGCGGGCGAGATCGACGCCATCTACCTGAGTTACAACCACTTCATCAATACGATGAAGCAGGAGCCGCGCGTGGAACAGTTGCTGCCGCTCAGCGGCGAGCAGATGGGCACGGCTGAAGGTAACTGGGACTACATCTACGAACCCGATGCAAAGAAAGTCATCGATGAACTGCTGCTGCGCTACATCGAATCGCTGGTGTACCAGGCTGTGGTGGAGAACATGGCATCCGAGCAAAGCTCGCGCATGGTGGCGATGAAAGCGGCTTCCGACAACGCAAAGAACGTCATCAGCGAGCTGAAACTGGTTTACAACAAAGCGCGCCAGGCGGCGATCACCAAGGAAATTTCCGAGATCGTGGGCGGTGCGGCGGCAATTGGTTAGCGCAGTCTGAAGATCGGGCGAGGCTAATGTGAGCGCAGCGAACGTTATGACGAGACCAAATCTTCAAGGTGCGGCGGCGATCGGCTAACGGTCAGCGGCAAAGAATTCAGAATTAATTTAGACGGGGAATCTTAAAATGAGTCAAGGAAAGATTGTTCAGTGTATCGGTGCCGTGGTCGACATCGAATTTCCGCGCGACAAAATGCCCAAGGTGTACGAAGCCTTGACATTGGCCGATGCGGGCAACTCCACAGCTGAAGTGGGCCTGACCTTCGAGGTCGAGCAACAGCTGGGCGACGGCGTTGTGCGTACCATTGCGATGGGCTCGTCCGACGGCCTGCGTCGCGGCATGGCGGTGAATGCCACCGGCAATCCGATCCAGGTGCCCGTGGGTACAGGCACACTGGGCCGCATCATGGACGTGCTGGGTCGCCCGATCGACGAAGTGGGTCCGATCAAGAGCGATGAGAAGCGCTCGATTCACCAGGCCGCCCCGAAATTCGACGAACTGTCCCCCTCAGTTGACCTGCTGGAAACCGGCATCAAGGTGATTGACCTGGTTTGCCCGTTCGCCAAGGGCGGCAAGGTCGGCCTGTTCGGCGGCGCCGGCGTGGGCAAGACCGTGAACATGCTGGAGCTGATCAACAACATCGCCAAGCAGCACAGCGGTCTGTCCGTGTTTGCCGGTGTGGGCGAGCGTACCCGCGAAGGTAACGACTTCTACCACGAGATGTCCGACGCAGGCGTTATCGACAAGGAAGACTTCACCAAGTCCAAGGTTGCGATGGTGTTCGGCCAGATGAACGAGCCGCCCGGCAACCGTCTGCGCGTTGCGCTGTCCGGCCTGACCATGGCCGAGAAATTCCGCGACGAAGGCCGCGACATCCTGTTCTTCGTGGACAACATCTACCGCTATACGCTGGCCGGTACCGAAGTGTCCGCGCTGCTGGGTCGTATGCCTTCCGCCGTGGGTTATCAACCGACACTGGCTGAAGAAATGGGCCGTCTGCAAGAGCGCATTACCTCGACCAAGGTCGGTTCGATCACTTCCATCCAGGCCGTTTATGTTCCTGCGGATGACTTGACCGACCCGTCCCCGGCGACCACCTTCCTGCACCTGGATTCCACCGTCGTGCTGAGCCGCGATATCGCTTCGCTGGGCATCTACCCCGCGGTCGATCCGCTGGACTCCACTTCCCGCCAGCTCGACCCGCTGGTCGTTGGCGAAGAGCACTACAGCGTGGCACGCAAGGTACAGGCAACGCTGCAGCGCTACAAGGAACTGCGCGACATCATCGCGATCCTGGGTATGGACGAATTGTCTCCAGAGGACAAGCTGTCCGTGGCACGCGCCCGCAAGATCCAGCGTTTCCTGTCGCAGCCGTTCCACGTTGCCGAAGTGTTCACCGGCGCGCCGGGAAAATACGTGACCCTGAAGGACACCATCAAGGGCTTCAAGGGCATCGTCGAAGGCGAATACGATCACCTGCCGGAACAGGCGTTCTACATGGTGGGCGGCATCGAAGAAGCGGTCGAAAAAGCCAAGACGCTGCAATAACTGAAAAGGAACAGCCATGACAATGACCGTACATGTGGACGTGGTGAGCGCCGAAGAGCAGATCTTCTCCGGCCTCGCTGAAGTCGTCGTGGTTCCGGGCGAGATGGGCGAACTGGGTATCTATCCTCGCCACACCGCGTTGCTGACTCGCATCAAACCCGGTACGGTACGCATCAAGCGTCCTGACCAGGAGAACGAAGAGTTGATCTACGTTTCCGGCGGCATGCTGGAAGTGCAGCCCAACGTCGTGACCGTCCTGGCCGACACCGCGATCCGCGGACACGACCTGGACGAAGCCCGCGCATTGGAAGCGAAGCAGGCAGCGGAAGAAGCGCTCAAGAACCGCACTACCGATATCGACTACGCGCAAGCGCAAGCCGAATTGGCGGAGGCCATTGCCCAGCTGCGTGCGATCCAGCAGTTGCGCAAGCATACGCACTAGGCCACAAGCCTTTCAGCATCAAACAAAAAAGCAGCTTCGGCTGCTTTTTTGCTGCGCGAACGATATACTTCGCCATCCTTGAAAAGCCCTGATATGAGCCTCTTGAACATCGTCATCCTTGCTGCCGGCAAGGGCACGCGCATGTATTCCGACAGACCCAAGGTATTGCACGCGCTGGCCGGCAAGCCGCTGCTACAGCATGTGCTGGACTGCGCTGCGTCAATGCAACCGCAGCAGATCTGCGTGATATACGGACACGGCGGAGATGCCGTACCGGCGGCAATGCAGCGATATGAGGCGAAATTCGTGATCCAGGAGCCGCAGCTCGGCACCGGGCATGCAGTACAACAGGCGCTGCCTCATCTCGAAGACCAGAGCAGGACATTGGTACTGTACGGCGATGT
>JAJZUH010000142.1 GCA_021847165.1 Pseudomonadota bacterium | reverse complement strand
AACCGGACTGTATCAGTCGTAGTCCGGATAGTTCGGGATGGAGACGGTGTCGCTGTCGAAGATGCCCTTGTCCGCCTTGGTGTGGCAGGCGTTGCAGTAGCTCAGCGATTTCACATCCTTGTTGCCCTTGATCATCTTTTCAGGGATGTCGTGGTGCTTGCGCTTGATATAACGCACTTCGGTGATGCGAATCGGCGTTTCATCCTCGGTCGCCACGGCGATCTTGCGCGAACGCTTGTACCAGGATTTTTCGGCAGCGTTGTCCATCGCGTAGTCATAGATGGTCTTCAGCGTTGCCTTGTCCAGCGTGGCATTCTCGCCGAAATGGTCGCTCAGGGCCTTTTCGTCCAGCAGCTTCGCCCAGGATTTGCTCGGCAACAGGCCGGGCGGGTATGCGTAGTGGCACGATCCGCATTCATCCAGGTAGGTCTTGTTATCGACCGGCTGCACTTCCTTCTGGCGCGAGAACGAACCCATCCATTGCCAGAAACCCTCTTCCGCCAATGCGGCACCGCTGCTCGTCAGCAGTGCCATCGCCAATAAAGCTGCCTTGAATTTATTTTGCATTATCATCTCTCCGATCCTTACTTGCTCAACAGGAACTTAAGGACATCGCCCTTTTCCTGCGCCGTACATTCGCGTCCCCAAGCGTCGTTGCAATTACGCTTGAACCATTTCTCGATCTTCTTCGCATCGGTGAAGCGCTCCGGATTTGCACTCGGAGCCATCGCTTCGATCACCTTCCCCGTCTTGTGATGCTTGCCGGGTTTGCTCAGGTCGTCGCCGTGGCAAGTGGAGCAGTTCATCTTCTTGCCCTCCTCTTCCTTGCCTTCCTTGAGCCAGTCCTTCTTGCCGCGTTCGGCATCGAAACCGGATGCACCTTCGGATTTGTAACGTGCAAACAATTCGTCGGTGGCGGGGGTTGCCGATGCGGCAGTCGCCACCAGCAGTGTCCCGGCCAATATCATCAATGTACCAAGCGTTTTCATTGTCGTCTCCGTTACCAGGTGATCTTGATCGCAGCAACCATCAGCAATGCGCCCAGTTCGGCGATACCTGCATGGCTGACCGGTACGGCAGAGTTCTTCGACTTGTTCACGGCATAAGCCATCATCGCGGCACCCGTCACGCCCAGCAAGATGTGCTGATTATCGGGGTCGGCGATGCCGTCCGCCACATGAAAGTCGTCCCAGTGGGTGATCAGGCCGGTGATGATCGCTGCGCCCGCCATTGCCACGGTCGCTTTTGCCAGTTTGGCATGGGTGCCGTTGGTCTGGCGCGGTTGCTGGGCTACCGCGGCGCAATTGGTCTCGCATCCTTCTCCGGGTGCGGTCAGCGCGGTCATGCCGGCCAGCACGATGGTGCCCAGACCCAGATACTGGTGCACCTTGGCTCCGGTGATCAGCGGCGGTTCGAAGGTGGAATTCTTCACCACGGACACACTGCCCGCCTTGCTTCCCGACACATCCTGGTCGTTAGCGGCAAGCTTGAACGAATCGTAATCCTTGATATATGCATCGGACACGCGCGGCAGCTCGAATGCCGCGTCCTGCGCGAATGCCGTACCAGATAGCGCCACCAGGCACATCATGGCAGCATTCATGAACTTGAGACCTTTCATTTAACACTCCTCATTTATCGTTTTGACTAGTGGAACTGGATAGCGATAGAGACTTCTTCTTCCCGGTGAGCATCGCCCTCACAAGGTTTTCATTGTGCTGGATGCTGCCCACTGCAACGCCAAGGACATGCAGCAGGACGAACACCAAGCCAATGTTAGGAAGGATTTCATGCAGATGACGGGACGCATAGCTGGTCTCGTCGCTCACGAGGTTGGCCAGAAACGCCAGCGGCCCCCCGAAGTCGATCGTGCCCAGCGTCAGCAATCCCGATGCAAAGATCAGCGTGAGCAGCCCGATCAGGGCGAACACCATCAAAGCCCCGGCCGGGTTATGCCCGAAATAATGTTTTGGATGTCCCTTGAACATCGCGCGCGTATAGGCGAGCACCTCGCTCAGCGGGAATATGAAGGAACGGAAACGGGCATATTCGCTGCCCTTGAATCCCCAATAGACCCGTGCAGCCAGCAATACGCACAAGGCATAGCCGACGAATTCGTGGATCGTGGCGGCATGTATTTCGCCGGAAATGAACGCCGTCACGCACCCCAGCACCATGGACCAATGGAAAAAGCGGATGAACAGATCCCACACTTTGACCGTTGCGGCTTCCTCATTCCGGGCATGGTTTGTATTCACTTGCTGCATAAGCCACCTGAAAATTGATAAACAAACGACCTGCCTCAGTCTGTCATGCCCGCTTGCTGAAATGCTGCGCAGCGTGCGCCAGCCAAGGTAGATTAAATTAATTCGATTGATTAAAGCAGGTTATTTGTAACTGGATCATGCTAACCGGGAAAGGATTTTACCTGAAATTTGACATTTGCAAAGTTGCGGTGTTGCATTTCTGCATCACACCGATGCGCATCTGCGCTTCCCTTCAAACCCTTGCCATTGCTGGCTTGCAGAGCAATGCGAGCGCGGCGGCCACACAAAAGACCATGCCGGCGTAAAAGGTAAATGAGGCTCCCAGCCGGTCCCACAACCATCCCGCCAGCACGCTGGCGACCAGCATCGCCAATCCGCTCATCAGGTTGAAGAAACCATAAGCCGTGCCGCGCAGGTTGGCAGGCGTCGCGTCGGCCACCATGCGAGCCAGCAATCCCTGCGTGATGCCAAGATGCACCCCCCACAGCGCGACGCCGAGTACCACCGTCGTCCAATGGTCGTTGGCCGCCAATATCAGATCGGCCGTACCCAATACCATCAGGCCCGCCCCCAGCAGCCGGGTGTGGCTCATGCTGTCGGAAAGTTTGCCGAACGGGTAAGCAGTGGCTGCATAGATCACGTTCATCGCCACCATCACCAGCGGCACCAGCGCCACAGGAATCCCCCCCTGCGCGGCACGCAGCACCAGAAATGCCTCGCTGAACCGCGCCAGCGTGAACACCGCACCGATGCCGACCACCCACCAGTAGGCACTGCCGAGGCGCTTGAGGTTTGCCTTGCTGATCGGATTGGTCGGCTTGTGCGTTTCTTTCTTTTCCGGCTCCTGCACGCCGAACAGCAACAGCGCCACGGCCAGCAAGCCCGGGATCACTGCCACCCAGAACACCGCGCGGAAATCGTTGGCCCACAGCAGCATCAGGCCCACGCCCAGCAGAGGGCCGACAAAAGCCCCCACCGTATCCAGCGACTGGCGCAGGCCGAACGCCGCACCGCGAATCTCGAACGGCGTGATGTCGGCCACCAGCGCATCGCGCGGCGCTCCGCGCACCCCCTTGCCAATGCGGTCGAGGAAGCGCGCCGAAAGGACCATGCCCACACCCGTTGCCAGCGCGAACATCGGTTTGGTGAAAGCACCCAGTACATATCCGAACAGCGCGAGCCCCTTGCGCTTGCCGAGGTAATCGCTCAGCGCACCCGAGAACACTTTCACCAGCAAGGCAGTAGCCTCGGCGATGCCTTCGATCACCCCCACCGTCAGGGCGCTCGCACCCAACACCGTGACCATGAACAAGGGCAACAGACTGTGGATCATCTCGGACGAAACATCCATCAGCAGGCTGACGAAGCCCAGCACCCAGACACCGCGCGGGATCTTGCTCATTGCCCTGCCTTTCTCTATTCAACCGGCATGCTTCGCCAGGAATCGGTCCAACTGGTTGGCGAATGCCTGCCGGTCGCTCTGGCTCAGCGTGGGCGGTCCGCCCGTCTCCACCCCGCTGCTGCGCAGCGTGTCCATGAAATTGCGCATGGTCAGCCGTTCCTGGATGGTGTCCTTGGTGTAGAACTCGCCGCGCGGATTCAGAACATGGCCGCCTTTCGCGATCACCTCGGCGGCCAGCGGAATATCGGCGGTGATGACCAGATCGCCCGCCTCAGCCATCTGCACGATCTTGTTATCGGCCACGTCGAACCCGGCAGGCACCTGCATGGCGCGGATGAACTGCGACGGCGGGCAATACAACAGCTTGTTCGCCACCAGCGTGGTCTGTATCCGCAAACGGTCGGCCGCGCGAAACAGGATTTCCTTGATCACCTTGGGACACGCATCGGCATCTACCCATATCTGCATTGCTTGTTCCTTGCCGCGCTAATTGCGCCTGACGGAGAGGCGGTAAAACACATAAGGTGCGACCGCCACCCAAAGCAGGATCGACGGCCATAAACGCCCATGCACTATATCGTAGTTCTCCAGCAGATCAGCCCATGGATGGCCTGCGACGTAATGAAAGAACAGGAATTCGAACCCCACCGTCAGCGCCATCCAGAACAGCCCCGCGAGCCATGCCTGCTTCGCCGAAGCGAACGGCCAGCGCCGCGCATACAAATAGATCACCACGCCCAGCAGCAGGATGCCGCTCAAACAGGAAAGCTGGTTCGCCAGCAATGCGGGCAGTTGCCTGCCATAAGTGAGGTCGCGCAATGCGCCGTTGAACATGGCTACCGCCAGCATCGCGAACCACGCAGCCAGGTAACGCACGCTCAGGCCATCTTCGAAGGCAGCTTTAACGTATCGCCAGCCACCATGAACACGCCATTGCCCTGGTGATGCAGCGTACGCGAGTTCTTCCGGGCAGGATCGATCCAGGCCCGGACCACTTCCAGCACGAAGAAGTTGTACTTGTTCACCATGCGTGTGTCGACCACCCTGCATTCGAGGTTGGCGAAACATTCGTCGATCAGCGGCGCAGCCACCACGGCCGCAGGCATCGGCGTCAGCTTGAACTTCCCGAACTTGTCCACCTTGCTGCCAGAACAGTTACCCACCCCCACCATCTGCTTCGCCAGTTCCACCGACGGGATGTTGAGTACGCATTCCTTCGTTGCCACCAGCGCATCGAAGCTGTGGTT
>JAJZUH010000141.1 GCA_021847165.1 Pseudomonadota bacterium | reverse complement strand
GCGAGGTACAGTTCGCCCATGCGGGCATCCAGCGCCACGACTGCTTTGGCATGACCGCCCGCCTGAGCCAGCGCTTCCAGCGTACACACGCCGACGACCTTGACATCGGCGCCGAGCGCCAAACCTTGAGCCACGCCGCAGGCAATGCGCACGCCGGTGAACGATCCCGGCCCCTTGCCGAAGGCGATGCCGTCAACCTGCCTGATGCCGACACCGGCGTCCTGCAACAGCGCATCCAGCATCGCCATCAACACTTCGGAATGCTTTTGCCCGACCCGCTCGCAGCGCTCGCTTACCGCCCCGTCCTGCCACAGCGCGACCGAGCAATATTCGGTGGAGGTTTCGATCGCCAGGATGTTCATCAGTTCAACAGCAATGTCACCGCCTGCGCCGCGATGCCTTCGCCGCGACCGGTGTAGCCGAGCTGCTCGGTGGTGGTCGCCTTCACGTTCACGGCGCCATGGGCGATCCCCAGGTCGGCGGCGATGTTGGCGACCATCTGCGGAATGTGCGGCGCCATCTTTGGCGCCTGCGCGATGATGGTGGCATCCACGTTGGCGACGCGGTAGCCGAGCGCCTCGATCTTTTTGGCCACGTCGCGCAGCAGCAGGCGGCTGTCGATGTCCTTGAATCTGGCATCTGTGTCGGCGAAGTGCTTGCCGATGTCGCCGAGCGCCGCAGCGCCGAGCAGCGCGTCGCAGATCGCGTGCAGCAGCACGTCGGCGTCGGAATGGCCGAGCAATCCCTTGTCATACGGGATATCGACGCCGCCGACGATGAGCTTGCGTCCCGCAACCAGCTGGTGAACGTCGAAACCTTGTCCGATACGCATGGTTATTTTCCTTGTTGAAGCAGCAGTTCGGCCAGCACGATGTCCTGCGGATAGGTCACCTTGAAATTGCCGGTATCGCTCGCCACCAGTTTCGGCTGCAGCCCCAGCGCCTCGATGGCGGAGGCATCGTCGGTAACGTTGTTGCTGCGAGCCAGCGCTTCCGCCAGCAACCCGGCACGGAACATCTGCGGCGTCTGCGCCTGCCACAGGCCTTCGCGCGGCTCGGTGTGGGCGATGCGCTGCTGCGCATCGGCGCGCTTCAAGGTATCGGCCACCGGCACCGCCAGGATGCCCCCCACCGGGTCGTCGCGCAGCTCGGCGATCATGCGGGCCAGCAGGTGCGCGCTCAGACACGGCCGGGCCGCGTCATGCACCAGCACCCAGTCGTCCGCTTCCAGCTCCGAGGCCAGCAGGCCGTTCTCCACGCTCTCGGCGCGCGTCTTCCCGCCGCAATACAGCGGCGCCAGTTTGCCGCCACAATGCGACCAGTCATAGCGCGCGAAATATTCGTCGTCCGGCGCCAGCACCACGAACACCGTCCGGATATTGGAATTGGCGCACAAGGTGGAAAGCGCATGCCAGATCATGGGCCGGCCGGCCAGATCGAGATATTGCTTGGGCAACTCGTTGCCCATGCGCGCGCCGTAGCCGGCGGCAGGGACTAAAGCGTAGAATTCGGACATGGTGCGATTGTAAAGGAAACCACTTCGCTTGGCTTATAATGCGCGCCTTTGTTACAGGCATGTCATGCTGTTCACCTCCCCAAATCCCCGTCCGCGCTACACCAACCTGCAGGGTTCGTCCGATGCCCTGGCGTTGGCGCAATACGCCGCGCAGCAAGCGCCGCTGGGCAAAACCCCGCTCGTCATCATCGCCGCCAATGCGCTGGAAGCGCAGCGGCTGGTGGAAGAGATCCCGTTCTTCGATCCCGGGCTGCGCGTGCATCTGCTGCCGGACTGGGAGACGCTGCCCTACGACCACTTCTCGCCGCACCAGGACCTGGTTTCCGAACGGCTCGCCACATTGCACCACATCCGCAGCAATGCCAGCGATGTCGTCATCGTGCCGATCACCACCGCGCTGTATCCGCTGCCGCCGGTCGAGCACCTGGCCGCCTATACCTTTTTCCTCAAGCGCGGCGAGAAGCTGAACCTGGCGCAACTGCGCGAGCAGCTCACCTTTGCCGGCTACAACCACGTGCAGCAGGTGCTCACCCCCGGCGAATACTGCGTGCGCGGCGGCATCATCGACCTGTTCGCCATGGGCAGCGTGCTGCCCTACCGCATCGACCTGTTCGGCGACGAGATCGAGACCATTGCCACCTTCGACGTGGACACCCAGCGCACCCTGTACCCGGTGCCCGAGATCCGCCTGTTGCCGGCGCGCGAGTTTCCGATGGACGACAAAGGCCAGGCCACCTTCCGCCAGAACTTCCGCGACCGTTTCGAGGGCGACCCGTCCAGGTCGCGCATCTACAAGGACGTGAGCAAAGGCATCGCCCCCGCGGGAATCGAGTACTACCTGCCGCTGTTCTTCCGCAAGACCGCCACGCTGTTCGACTACCTGCCGAAGCACGCCACGCTGTGCCTGCACCACAATGTGGACGAAGCCATCGCCACCTTCGGCAAGGATGCCGCCTCGCGCTACAACCTGCTGCGCGGCGACCCGCAACGTCCGTTGCTGGAGACGAAGGAGCTGTTTCTGGATGCGGAGCAGTTCTTCATTCGGGTGAAGGAGTTTGCGCGGGTGGACATTGTCACCCATGAATCCGGCGCGACGCTCACTGCCTGCTCCACCGCCAGCATTCCGGCCATCGCGGTAGACCGACGCGCCGAAGTCCCCACGCAAAAGTTCGAGGACTTCCTGCGCAGCTACGGGGGCCGCACATTGCTGCTCGCCGACAGCCTCGGCCGCCGCGAGATCATCTCAGGCTACCTGAAGGAATATGGCCTCACCCCTGTCGTGTGCGAAGACTACGCATCGTTCCTCGCCAGCAAGGAGAAGTTCATGCTCTGCACTGCGCTGGTGCAGAGTGGCTTCCTGCTCACCGATGAAAACATCGCACTGGTCACCGAGACCGAGCTGTATGCCGCGCAGCCCAGAAGCCGCGCCGCCCGCGCCGCGAAAAAGAGCAACGTGGAAGGCATGCTGCGCGACCTGTCCGAGCTCAAGCCGGGCGACCCGGTGGTGCACGAGCAGCATGGCATCGCGCGCTATCAGGGCCTGGTGAACCTGGATCTCGGCGAAGGCGAAAACGAATTCCTGCTGCTGGAATACGCCGGTGAGGACAAGCTCTACGTGCCCGTCTCGCAACTGCACGTCATCAGCCGCTACAGCGGCGGGGCGCCGGAAGCCGCGCCCCTGCACAAGCTGGGCAGCGGCGCATGGGACAAGGCCAAACGCCGCGCCATGCAGCAGGTGCGCGACACCGCCGCCGAATTGCTCAACCTGTACGCCCAGCGCGCCACGCGCAAGGGCCATGCCTTCAAGTTCACCTATCACGACTACGAGGCCTTCGCCGCCGGCTTCGGCTTCGAGGAGACCGCCGACCAGGCCGCCGCCATCGAGGCCGTGCTGCTCGACCTGCAAGCGGGCAAGCCGATGGACCGCCTCATTTGCGGCGACGTCGGCTTCGGCAAGACCGAAGTGGCATTGCGCGCCGCCTTCGTCGCGGTGATGGACGGCAAGCAGGTGGCGGTGCTGGTACCCACCACGCTGCTGGCCGAACAGCATTTCCAGAATTTCTCCAACCGCTTCGCCGATTTCCCGGTAAAGATTGCCGAACTGTCGCGCTTCCGCTCGGCCAAGGAAACCACGCAGGCGATGAAGGACCTGGCCGAAGGCAAGCTGGACATCGTCATCGGCACGCACAAGCTGATTCAGAAGGATGTGAAGTTCCACAACCTGGGCCTGGTGATCCTCGACGAAGAGCACCGCTTCGGTGTGCAGCAGAAGGAACGACTCAAGGCCCTGCGCGCCGAGGTGGACGTGCTCACGCTCACAGCGACGCCGATCCCGCGCACGCTGGCGATGTCGCTGGAAGGCCTGCGCGATTTCTCGGTGATCGCCACCGCGCCGCAGCGCCGCCTGTCGATCAAGACCTTCGTCAGCAACTTCAGCCAGGGCGTGATCCGCGAGGCGGTGCTGCGCGAGCTGAAGCGCGGCGGCCAGGTGTACTTCCTGCACAACGAGGTGGACACCATGCCCAACATGCTGGAGAAGCTGGAGACGCTGCTGCCGGAAGCGCGCATCCGCATGGCGCACGGCCAGATGAACGAACGCGAACTGGAAGCGGTGATGCGCGACTTTCACCACCAGCGCTTCAACGTGCTGCTGTGCTCCACCATCATCGAGACCGGCATCGACGTGCCCACCGCCAACACCATCATCATGAACCGCGCCGACCGCTTCGGCCTGGCGCAACTGCACCAGCTGCGCGGCCGCGTCGGCCGTTCGCACCACCAGGCCTATGCCTACCTGCTGGTGGACAGCATGGAAGGACTCACCGCACAGGCCAAGAAACGGCTGGAAGCGATCCAGGCGATGGAACAGCTGGGCAGCGGATTCTTCCTTGCCATGCACGACCTGGAGATACGCGGTGCGGGCGAAGTGCTGGGCGAATCGCAGAGCGGCGAGATGCAGGAGATCGGTTTTTCGCTCTACAACGACATGCTGAGCGCCGCGATCACCTCGCTCCGGCAAGGCCACGAGCCGGACATGGCGCACCCGCTGGGCGTGACGACCGAGATCAACCTGCATACGCCGGCGCTGCTGCCGAGCGACTACTGCGGCGACATCCACCAGCGCCTGGTCATCTACAAGCGCCTGGCAAACTGCAACTCGCAGCAGGACCTGGACGACATGCAGCAGGAGCTCATCGACCGTTTCGGCCTGCTGCCCGAACCCGCGCAGACCCTGCTCGACAGCCATCGCCTGCGCATCCAGGCCAAGCCGCTGGGCATCAGCAAGGTGGATGCCTCCAGCGAGGCCATCGTAATCCAGTTCGTGCCGAATCCGCCCATCGACCCGATGAAGGTCATCACCCTGATCCAGAGCAAGCGGCATATCAAGATGGCGGGACAGGACAGACTGCGCATCGAGTTAAAATACGGCGACCTCCACC
>JAJZUH010000140.1 GCA_021847165.1 Pseudomonadota bacterium | reverse complement strand
CCGGCCTGCCCGCCTGGCTATCGGGCTTATTGCTGGATGGTATCTATAACGGCGTCGCAACGGTCGCCGCCTTCGTCCCCATCATCATCCTGTTCTTCCTGTTCATGGCGATGGTGGAAGACAGCGGTTACCTGTCGCGTGCCGCCTTCCTGATGGATGCGCTGATGGCGAAGATGGGGCTGGACGGGCGCGGCTTCGTCATGCTGCTGATGGGCTTCGGCTGCAACGTGCCTGCGCTGATGGGCACGCGCGTGATGCGCTCGCGCAGCCTGCGCCTGCTCACCATGCTGGTGATCCCGTTCTCGCTGTGCTCTGCTCGCCTGCAGGTGTTCGTCTTCATCACCGCCGCGCTGTTCTCGGCCAAGGCTGCGCCGGTGGTACTGTTCAGCCTGTATCTGTTCAGCTTTGCCGCAGCCATCCTGACCGCGCTACTGTTCAAGAACAGTTTCCGCAACAGCGAGCCCTTCGTGCTGGAGTTGCCGCCCTATCGCTTTCCCACCGTGCGCCAGATGTTGCTGCGCGGCTGGCTGGAAGTGAAGCATTTCCTGCGTCGCGCGACGCAGTTCATCATCGCCGGGGTGGTGCTGGTGTGGCTGCTAACCCACCTGCCGCCCTCCGCTTCCCCCGCCAGTGCCGGCACGCTGGCCGGCATGATAGGGGGCGTGCTGCACCCCATCTTTACGCCTGTCGGCATCAACGATCAGCTCACCATCGCCCTGATCTTCGGTTTCGTGGCGAAAGAGATCGTTATCGGTTCTTTGTCGGTAATCTACGGTTTGAGCGGCGACGCCCTGGGCGGCGCATTGGGACAGCAACTGGACTGGGTGCAGGCATACAGCTTCATGTTGTTCACGCTGATCTATACGCCATGCCTGTCTGCGGTCGCCACCTTGCGCAGCGAATCAAAAGATACGCGTTACACGCTGTTCGTTCTCGCGTGGTCGCTGGCGCTGGCATGGGCTGTCAGCTTCATTTTCTATCAGGGAGCGCGCGCGCTGGGTTATTGAACGCGCGCCAAACGGGCCTATGGCTGTTTCCAGGCCTGGTCGAGCAGCTCTTGTGCCCTTGCGTATTTCGCCTTGGCCTCGTCCAGGCTCTTTTTCGAGGCTTCCGCCTTCTGGCGATCTTCAGCCAGACGCTTCTGCGCTTCCGCCAGACGGCTCTCGGAATCGGCCACCCGCTTCAGGTTATCCTTGTGCTCGGCTTCGGCCTTGTCGAGATTGCCGCGTGCGTATTCCACGCCAACCTGCTGCGCCGAGACATCCTTGGCTTGCGCCCAGGATGTCATCGAAAGCAATACCGCGAGAACCAGATATCGCTTCAACATGGCGTCAGCTCATTCACTCAGAACGACAGTTGCACGCCGACAACCGGGCCGTTGATCGGGGTCACGTCGACATTGGTCGCCTTCATGGTGAACTGCACCCTGCGGTATCCGGCATAGACTTGCACCTGGGGAGAAACGGAGAACTCGGCGCGCGCACCGTATTGCTGATACTGCTTGGCGTCGCCAAAGGTCGTGATGTCCGGTCCGAAGTAGAATTCACCCGCAAAGGCAACGCGGCGCTCGACCGGCAGCTCGTAGCGAACCTGCGCACCCAGTGCGACCGCAGAAGCGTTCGTCCTGATCGGCGTTTCCCTCATCGTGGCGGCAACAGCCTTGGCGCCGATGCCGATGGTCAGCCCCGGCACTTTCAGTTCGTCATTCGCCACCAGCAGCCCGACACCGCCGACAAGGCTGTTGAGGTTGTTGTACATCAACTCGCCATACATCTCGGATTTGCCGGCGATGCCGCTGGGGACGCCGTATTTGAACTGGGCCGTCGTGTTGCTCAGGCCGGCGTCCAGGGTATCCGCCGCTGCCAGCGTAGTCACAGACATCAAAGAAATTGCCACGATTTTGCGCAACATAGTTTTCACTCCTAAACAATTACAACAAGATGGTTCGATTTTGGCGGAGGCGGTGAGATTCGAACTCACGAACGACTCGCATCGTTGCCAGTTTTCAAGACTGGTGCATTCAACCGCTCTGCCACACCTCCAAAACGTATAAGGTGCCGACCTACGGTTCTGTTTTTACTCGAAAGTTCCCTCGAACCACGAACAGCCTGCACGCAATGCCGCGCATGATACCTGAAATACCCCGCATCCCCAACGAGCATGGTTGCAACTTTTACACTGCTTCTGTAGTCTCACGCCCGCTGCGGGGAATCCCATGTCGGACGGACATGGGATCAAAGGCACATCTGGCCCATTACCGCTGAATCAGACTGGTTATTCTTAGGAGGATCACATGCAATACGAAACCACATCCGTGACACAAGGCACGACGCTTGCCACCGAACAAAACAGGGTGCTGCGCAACACCTACCTGATGCTCGCACTGACCATGATTCCGACGATCATCGGCGCCTTCATCGGCACCTCGATCAACTTCTCGTTCATGGCACAACACCCGATCATGTCTTCGCTGCTGATGTTCGGCGCGATGATGGGCCTGCTGTTCACTGTGACAGCCCTGCGCAACAGCGTGTGGGGTATCGTCGCCCTGCTCGGCTTCACTTTCGTGGCTGGCGTCTTCCTCGGCCCCATCCTGCAAGTCGCACTGCACCTGAAGAACGGCGCCCAGCTGGTCGGCATGGCTGCCGGCGGCACCAGCATCATATTCTTCTCGCTGGCGACCATCGCCACGACCACCAAGCGCGATTTCAGCTTCATGGGCAAGTTCCTGTTCATCGGCGTGATCCTGCTGATCGTCGCCTCGCTCGCCAACATGTTCTTCCAGATCCCGGCGCTCAGCCTGACCATCTCCGCCATTGCCGTGATGATCTTCTCTGCCTACATCCTGTTCGACGTGAGCCAGATCGTGCACGGCGGGGAAACCAACTATGTGATGGCGACGCTGGCGCTGTATCTGGACATCTACAACCTGTTCGTCAACCTGCTCAGCCTGCTGATGGCATTCAGCGGCGAGCGCGAATAGGCGAAGAGGCCCCTGAAATAAAAAGGCGGCGCAAGCCGCCTTTTTGCTGAGCACTGGAACGGGAACGATGGAACTGGAAACTTTTCTGCAACGCCTGGGCACCGTCCCCGAAAGCGTTACATTCGACGAAACCATGGCCGTCATCGATGCGCATTACAGCTTCAGCCCGACCGCGTTCAGGAACGGCCTGCTGAATAATGCGGCCGGGCAGAACAACGGCTCATGCAAGCTGTTCTCGTTCGCGCGCCTGCATGGCCTGTCGCAACAACAGACCTTGCATTGTTTCGGAAAATATTACCGCGATGACGTGTGCATGCACCCGGACGGCAGCGATCACCAGAACATCCGAAATTTCATCCAGACCGGCTGGGCCGGAATCGAGTTCAGCGGCGACGCATTGTCACCGAAGCAACCGTGACCGGATGGGTTATTTTGGCCTGCGCTGCTCGGGCCTCACGCGCGGCGCCAGCAGCGCATCGCCGTCGTCCGCATCCAGTTCCTCGCCTTTCGCATTCGTCAGCGGCTGTTCGTAGTCGCTCCAGCCGCGCACGCCGGTCTTGAGCGAAACGACATTGGCATAGCCCATGCGCTGCAGCATGTCGGCTGCCAGCACCGAGCGCTTGCCGGAACGGCAGATGACCACGATTGCCCGCTCGCGCGCGTTCGCCAGTTCCGGCACCGTCTCGTCGTAGTCCCATTCGCAGGACTGCTCCAGCACGCCGCGTGGCACATTGATCGAGCCGGGAATGCGCAACAGGTCGAATTCGGACGGTTCGCGCACGTCGAGCAGGATCGGCTTACTGCCCGACGCCAGCGCTCTGCTCAGGTCCCACGGCATGATCTCCTTCACGCGCGTGAGCGCTTCGGCAACCAGATCGTCGTATCGCTCCATTCCCCGCCCCCTTTCCTGCTATTCCAGCGCGAACACCGCGATGGACTCCACATGCGAAGTCTGCGGAAACATGTTCATCACCCCAGCCGCCTTGAGCGTGTAACCCTTTACATGCACCAGCACTTCGGCATCGCGCGCCAGCGTGGCCGGATTGCACGAGACATAAACGATGCGCTTGGGAGCGATTTCTGCGCTGATGGATTTCATCAGCTCGATCGCGCCATCGCGCGGAGGATCGACCAGCCACTTGTCGAAGCGACCCGATTTGGCCAAGGCGGCCTCGTCCATCTCGAACAGATTCATCATCTGGAACGTGGTGTTGCCGGAGAGTCCGTTGTATTCGGCGTTCTGCCTGGCGCGCCGCACCAGGGCGTCGCTACCTTCCACCCCCAGCACCTGCGCGCCGCTGCGCGCCATGGGCAAGGTGAAGTTGCCGAGGCCGCAAAAAAAATCGGCGATGCGTTCGTGCGGCTGCGGATCGAGCAGGCGCATGGCTCGGCTGACCATCAGACGGTTCATGTCGCTGTTCACCTGGGTAAACTCGGTTGGCGCAAACGGCATGGTGATGCCGAACTCCGGCAGACTGTAGCTCAGCTTCGGCGCATCCAGCGGATAGAACGGCGCGACCGTTTCCGGCCCCTTGGTCTGTGTCCAGAACTGCACCTGATGCTTGTCGGCGAATTCCCTGATCAGGGCCTCATCCTCGGGCGAGAGCGCAGCAAGGATGCGCAGCACCAGCACGTCGACGAACTCGCCGACCGCCACTTCGATCTGCGGCACGATGTCGCGTGCGGTGAATTTCTCATTCAGCTCGCCCAGCAGCGGCAGCAAGCTGGCGATCTTCGGCGTCAGAATCTCGCAATGCTGCATGTCGGCCACATATTTGCCGTTCTGCTCGCGGAAACCGACCAGCGTTTTCTCTTTCTTCAGCACATGCCGCACCGACAGCCGCGCGCGCTGGCGGTAGCCCCAGGGCTGTCCGTAGATCGGCGGCAGCACGACCTCGGGCTTGACCTTGCCGATGCGCTGCAGATTGTCTTCCAGCACGCGCTGCTTGACGGCCACTTGCGCACGCGGGTCCAGATGCTGCATGGAACAGCCGCCGCACAC
>JAJZUH010000004.1 GCA_021847165.1 Pseudomonadota bacterium | reverse complement strand
ATCAGCGCCGTGCCCACCAGCCAGGGCATGAACGAGGCGTTCTCTACCGGATCCCAGAACCACCAGCCGCCCCAGCCCAGTTCGTAATATGCCCAGCCGCTACCCAGCATGATGCCGACGGTGAGGAACACCCACGCCACAGTGGTCCATGGGCGCGACCAGCGCGCCCAGGTGGAATCGAGTTTGCCGCCCAGGAGTGCAGACAGCGCGAACGCAAATGCCACCGAGAATCCGACATATCCCATGTACAGCATCGGCGGATGGATCACCAGGCCGGGATCCTGCAGCAACGGGTTCAGGTCCCGCCCATCCATCGCGGCGGGCAGCAGGCGGTCGAAAGGATTGGAAGTCAGCAGCATGAACAGCAGGAAGCCGGCAGAAATAAGCCCCATTACGCCGATCACGCGGGCGACCATCTCTTGCGGCAGGTGGCGGCTGAACGTCGCGACCGCGACCGTCCATACGGTGAGGATGAATGTCCACAGCAGCAGCGAACCCTCATGTCCGCCCCACAGCGCCGCGATGCGGTACTGGATCGGCAATTGCGAATTGGAGTGTTCCGCCACATACAGCACGGAAAAATCGTTGCCGATGAATGACTGGACCAGGCAGCCAATCGCGATTGCGACGATGACGAACTGCCCTGTTGCCAGGGTGCGCGCCGTGGACATCATCACGGTGTTGTTGCGAGCAGCCCCGATAATGGGAAGCGCGCCTTGAATGATGGAAAGCAGCAAGGCGACGATGAGTGCAAAATTACCGATCTCTGGAATCATAATACTGGGGCTCTCAAAAATTATTTAGCTGCGGGATACGCTGCGGATGTGCCATTGCCGGACTGGGTTGCGGCAGACCCGGCAGCTTTCGCTTTTTTCAGTGCGTCGGCGGCTTCCGGGGGCATATAGTTTTCGTCATGCTTGGCCAGCACCTCTTCGGCATGGAATACGTTGCCTTCCTCCAGTTTGCCCTGGGCAACCACGCCTTTGCCTTCCTTGAACAGATCGGGAAGGATGCCCTTGTAAACCACGGCCATCGTCTTGACCGTATCGGTTATGTTGAAGCGCACGGTCAGTCCGTCCTTCTCGCGTTGCAGGCTGCCCTGCTCGACCAGTCCGCCGATACGGAAACTGCGACCTTGCGGTGCTTCCTTGTTGTAAACCTGTGTCGGTGTGAAATAGAGGCTGACATTATTCTTGAGCGCATACAGCACCAGGCCGACCGCGATGCCGACCAGCGCCAGTCCTGCCACGATGAACCACAATCTTTTCTTTCTAGGCGTCATACCGCTTCCCCTGTTCCATCTCACCCATTTCATCGCGCATCAGGCGCAATTCGCGCAACGTCACTTTTCTGCGGTGACGCACCATGACGATCTCGATTGCAAACACCAGCAGCGCTGCGCCGTAGGATCCCCATACATAGAAGGCATAGCCGTTCATGGCGAAAAAATCGGCCCAACTCATGACTGCACCTTCATTTCAGGCAATTCGTTGACCCAGGTCGTGTTCGCCTCGCGCTCCAGGATGATGCTGCGCACGCGCGCCAGCGTCACTGCGATCGCGTACAGCCAGCAGGCGATCAACATCGCCAACATCGCCTGCTGCATGGCGATATGCATGCTGGTTCCGCTGAATTTGATGGTGGAACCCTGATGCAGGGTGTTCCACCATTTGACCGAGAAATAGATGATGGGCACGTTCACCGAACCGACGATGGCTAGCAAAGCGCCTGCCTTGTCTGCCCTGCGCGAGTCCTCGATGGAAGCCTGCAATGCGATGAAACCGAGATACAGGAACAGCAGGATCAGCTCGGAAGTCAGGCGTGCATCCCATACCCACCACGCCCCCCACATCGGCTTGCCCCACAACGCCCCCGTCCACAGCGAAATAAAAGCGAACAGTGCGCCGGTCGGCGCCAGGGCTTGCGCCATCATGGCGGAAAGCCGCGTCTTGAAGATCAGTCCCAATGCGGCATAACCCGCCATGACCAGGTAGATGAACATGGAGAGGATGGAGGCCGGTACGTGAATGAACATGATGCGATACGCCTCGCTCTGCACGGCATCGGTCGGAGCGACAAAGAAACCGATATAGAGACCAATCACGAACAGGATCGCAGCCGCCCATGCAAAGTAGGGTATCAACTTGCCTGCCAAGCCATAAAACGTTGTCGGTGCAGAATATTTGAACCAGTTGATTGCCAAATCGCTACTCCATCGAAATACGCAATGCCTGCGCCGCCACGAACGGCGTAAACACCAAAGCGAACAACATGAACGCCGCCAACAACGACAGGTTGGAGACTGCGCTCATTCCGCTGGTCACCGCCTCGACTGCGCCCGCGCCAAAAATCAGTACCGGTATGCACAGTGGCAGCACCAGCAACGACACCAGCACGCCGCCGCCCCGCAACCCCAGGGTCAGCGCAGCACCGACAGCCCCGATCATGCTCAGTATCGGCGTGCCCAGCAGCAACGCGAGCACCAGCATCCCCAACGCCTGAGCCGACATGTCGAACTGCAGCCCCAGCACCGGCGCAATCAGCACCAGCGGAAGACCGGACAGCATCCAGTGCGCCACGATCTTGCCGAGTACCAGCGCAGTGAGGGACTGAGGCGCAAGCAACATCTGCTCCAGCGTGCCGTCCAGGTAGTCAGCCGAGAACATGCGCGGCAAGGACAGCATGGAGGCCAGCAAGGCCGCAACCCACACGACGCCGGATGCCATCTTGCGCAGCATCTCCGGCTCCGGTCCCACCCCGAGGGGAAACAGGCTCACCACCATCACAAAAAAGACCAGGGTGGTCAGCACGTCTGCACGCCGGCGCATCGCCAACAGCAGATCGCGCCGAATCACCAAGCTCAACAATCCGAACAGCGAGAGCTTGTTCATGACAGCACCAGCTCTCGAGTCTGCACGCCTGCCACCTGTAATGGCTGGTGCGTGGTAAAGATCACCATGCCGTCTTTTGACAAGTGTTCGCCGATCAGTTCCTGCATCAAACCGACTGCCCCCACATCGAGTGCGGTCAATGGCTCATCCAGTATCCACAAATGCGCGTCGCTAATCAACAAGCGTGCCAGCGCGACCCGGCGCCGCTGGCCTTGCGACAACACACGCACCGGCAAATGCTCGCGGCGCTGCAAACCCATGCGCTTCAAGGCAGCAACGGCCTGCTGCTCGGTCACCGTATAACCCGCCAGACCGGCACTCATCTGCAGGTTCTCCAGCGCGTTCAATTCATCCTTGATGGCATTCAAGTGCCCTATGTACAGCAGCTCGGCATAATAATCCTCGCCCAACTCGCCGACAGGCTTGCCGTTCCAGGATATCCCACCTTCGTCTGGCGTGATGAAGCCGCACAGCGTACGCAACAAACTGGTCTTGCCGCTGCCGTTCGCTCCCTGCACTTGCATGATCTGTCCGGCATGCAAGCTGAAGCTCAATCCAGAAAACAAGCGATGATCGCCGCGACTGCACGCGAGATTGCCAACTTCCAGCATGAAGGGAGTATCCGAAATGAATAGTTGGAAATTATATACGATTAAACGCGGTGCTTCTAAGGCGCGGGACTGTTCTTCAGCTAAATTTCGCAAACAGAACCGCAAATGAACGTTCTCTTGACGGAAACCTGCCGCAAAATCCCGCCGTGCCCGATCCGGCCCTCGATCCGACCTTTGAACATGCCCGCACTAGCATCACGGTCCTGCCCCTGAATCCGCTTCCATCTATATACTGCCAGCATGGTGATTGCAGCTATAATCGCAAATTATATTTATTACAAGGAGTTAGCATGGGGTTTCTGGCGGGCAAGCGCATTCTGGTTACAGGGATGATCAGCAATCGGTCGATCGCGTATGGTGTTGCTCAGGCCATGCATCGAGAAGGCGCTCAACTCGCCTTTACCTATCAGGGCGAACGCGTGCAAGCACGCGTGACGGAAATGGCCAAGGAATTCGGTAGCCAGCTGGTGTTTCCCTGTGACGTTTCCTCGGATACGGAGATCGAGCAACTGTTCAGCGCATTGGCTAAGCATTGGCCTCAATTCGACGGCTTCGTTCACGCCATCGCGTTCGCTCCGCGCGAGGCGCTGGATGGACAATTTCTCGATGGATTCAGTCGCGAAGCGTTCCGCATCGCTCACGATATCAGCGCCTACAGTTTTCCGGCCATGGCTAAAATGGCCTTGCCTTATTTATCCGACAAGGCGGCATTGCTGACCATGAGCTATCTGGGCGCGGTGCGCACCATGCCGCACTACAACGTGATGGGGATGGCCAAAGCCAGTCTGGAATCCAGCGTGCGCTACCTGGCCATGGAGCTCGGCCGCAAAGGCATACGCGCCAACGCCATCTCGGCCGGCCCGATCAAGACACTGGCTGCGGCAGGCATTGGAGATTTCGCCAAATTGCTCTCCTACAATGCAAAGCACGCCCCGCTCAAACGCAATGTCACGATCGAGGAAGTCGGCAATGTGGCAGCCTTCCTGTGCAGCGATCTGGCCAGCGGGGTCACCGGCGAAATCACTTATGTGGACGGAGGGTTCAACACCACTGCGCTCGGCTCAACGGAGGCCTGAATGCCCGCAAAGAAAACGCCGCTCGATGAGCGGCGTTTCCGGGCAACTGCAATGGCGCCACTTGCTACTTTGCGTCTGCAACAAAACTCTTCATGGTGACACTGGCTCGTTTCTTGGCATCTGCCATGTAGGCCATCAACAAGGCCTCGCCCGTAATCTGGCGTATCTGCTGTTCATAGCGCGCAAGCTTGTTCTCGTCGATGATCGCATCGTTCTTCACCGCATCGATGCGCGCCAATACATAGCCATTCGCGCCGGCAATCCCGACATAAGCCGGCAATTTGCCGGTGTCGGCGCGGAAAATCGCCTGCAGCAGCTGGGGATCGATAGTACCGCGCTGGGTACGCGATAAACTCTGTGCCGCCTTCCACGCCACGCTGGCTCGTTCGCCGCCTTGCAACTGCTCCAGCAGCTTTTTGCCCTGCTGAGCAGCCTGTTCAGAGGCCTGCGCTTGCAGCAATTTTTTCTGGATGCCCGCAGAAACTTCCGCTAACGGGCGAATGCTTGCGGGTTCGTATTCCGTCACACGCGCCGCCAGCAAAGTGTTGGGCGCGACTTCCACCGCCGCCGTATTGCGTTTATTTTTCAGCGCATCTTCCGAAAAGACTGCTTGCAATGCCTTGTCTGTCCAGATCCCGGCCGGGACCTGTCCCTTGCTCAGCCACGCTCCCTGCTGCACCGCGACTTTCGCCAACTCTGCTGCCGGCTTCAGGCTGTCACTCTGTTCATAGACAGTATTGCTGAATTTCTCCGCCAGTTCCGCGAACTTGTCGCTCGCTTTTTGCGATTTCAGGCGTTGTGCGATCATCCCCTTCAGTTCGCTGAATGCCTGAACCTTGGCTGGCTTCACGGCGATCAGTTTGATGATGTGGTAGCCGAAATCCGTCTGCACCAGGCCGCTGATCTCCCCGACCTTGAGACTGAACACGCTGTCTTCGAACGGTTTGACCATCGCTCCCCGCCCGAACATGCCCAGATCGCCACCATTGGCAGCAGAACCCGGATCCTGCGAATACTGCTTGGCCAACGCGGCGAACTTGGCAGGCGCTTGCCTGACCTGCTGCAATACCTGTTCGGCTTTATCCTTTGCGGCCATTTTCTCCGCATCCGATGCCAGCTTGGGCACGCCGATCAGGATATGCGCAGCCTGACGCTGCTCCTGCGTACCGAATTCAGCCTTGTGTTCGTCGTAGTACTGCTTGGCCTCCTCGTCGGACACCGTTACTTGCGACAGCAAGGAATCTGCGGAAAGCACCACATATTCGACCTTGGCGCGCTCGGGCATCTGGAATTCCCGGGAATTCTTGTCGTAATAATCGGCAACCGCATTGTCCGGCAACTTGACTTGCTTCAGGAAGGAAGCGGCATCCAGATTTGCCACGGCGACAACCCTTTGTTGCTCGTTCAAACGGATCAGGTTTTCTGCAACGGCCTTGGCGGCATAGCCATTCTGGGAATAGGCATCGGTCAATTGCTGAATGAGCAGCGCACGACGAATCTCCGCATCAAAATCCGCCGGAGTTTTGCCTTTTTCCTTCAATATGGACTCGTAAAGCCCCCTATCGAACTTCCCGTCTTTCTGGAAGGCACCGATGCTGAGGATTATTTGTCCGATCTGTTCATCGGCGATACTCAGACCTGCTTTTCTTGCCTCTATCGCCATCAGGTGCTGGGTGACCAATCTGTCCAGCACCGAAGATTTGATTTCAGGTTTATCGAAAAAGGAGGGATCAAAATTGGCGCCGGCCATTTCGCGGAATCGCTGCTGCTGCTGATTCAGCGCATTCTCGAATTCCTGCTGCCCGATCTTTTCGCCGTCAACTGTCGCGAGTGGTGAAGCGCCGCCGGATTTTCGGTATGAATCCACACCCCAGAAGGCAAACGGCAAAATGATCAATGCCAGTACGATCTGCACCAGCCGTCTCTTCTCTTGTACGAAATCGAACATAACATCCTACCCGAAAGAAGGGACGACACATCGGACATCCCATATGAAAAAAGGCGAACTTTCGTTCGCCTCTGTTTGGCGGAGTGGACGGGACTCGAACCCGCGACCCCCGGCGTGACAGGCCGGTATTCTAACCAACTGAACTACCACTCCATAAAACCTAAAACCAACAATCCCTGGTGGGTGCTGACGGGATCGAACCGCCGACAATCGCCTTGTAAGGGCGGTGCTCTACCAGCTGAGCTAAGCACCCGACAAAGACTGCTAGTTTACAGCATCTTTTAAACCTTTGCCAGCGCGAAATTTCGGAACCTTCGCAGCCTTGATTTTAATCGTCGCGCCAGTGCGGGGATTGCGGCCGTTTCGTGCAGCGCGCTTACCAACATAGAAGGTACCAAAACCAACCAGGCTGACGAGCTCGCCCTTCTTCAGGGATTTCTTGATGGATTCGATAGTCGCGTCCAATGCACGACCTGCAGCGGCCTTGGAAATGTCAGCGGATTTTGCAATTGCTTCGATCAGATCAGATTTATTACTCACGCGATTCCCCTTTGGTTGTTAGTTGAGAAAACAGGAATGCCCTGCAACGGCTTTATATCAAGGGTTTTTGAACGGGTCAAGCAATTGAAAAAAATTTCAAGAATACCAACATCCCGCCAACCCGCGTCAATGCTTGATTGCAGCCGATGCCCCTGTTTCGCCTATCACCGAGGAAGACGTTACCGCTACTGCTTCCGGCTCCGGGAGTGGCTCTGGCGCGCGCTCCAAGGCCATCTCCAGCACTTGCTCTATCCATTTAACCGGATGGATATCCAGTTTGTTTTTCACGTTATCAGGTATCTCGACCAGATCCTTGGTGTTCTCTTCCGGAATCAGAACAACCTTAATGCCTCCGCGTTGTGCCGCCAGCAGCTTCTCTTTCAAGCCCCCTATCGGCAGTACTTCACCACGCAATGTAATCTCGCCGGTCATCGCCACATCTGCACGCACCGGAATGCCGGTCAAAGCCGACACCATCGCGGTACAGATTCCGATACCGGCGCTGGGACCATCCTTGGGCGTCGCACCTTCGGGCAAATGGATATGCAGATCGCTCTTTTCGTAAAAGTTTTCGGCAATACCCAATGTCCGCGCACGACTGCGCACAACGCTCAAGGCGGCCTGAATCGACTCCTGCATCACCTCGCCCAGCTTGCCGGTGGTAGTGGTCTTGCCCTTGCCCGGCAACACGGCGGTTTCGATGGTCAACAATTCGCCGCCAACCTCAGTCCATGCCAGTCCCGTGACCTGGCCAACCTGGTTTGTCTTCTCCGCGATGCCATAACTGTAGCGGCGCACACCGAGATACTTGTCCAGGTTGCGCGCATTGATCGTGACCTTGTTGTCGCGCCCTTTCAGCAAGAGCGACTTCACCACCTTGCGGCAGATCTTGGACAATTCGCGCTCTAGACTGCGTACACCCGCTTCGCGGGTGTAATAACGAAGGATGTCGCGTATCGCGCTTTCAGAGACGCTGATCTCTTCTTCCTTGAGCCCGTTGTTCTTGATGGCCTTGGGCAGCAGGTAACGGGTGGCGATGTTGACCTTTTCGTCTTCGGTGTAGCTGGAAACGTGGATCACCTCCATGCGATCCAGCAAAGGCGCCGGGATGTTCATGCTGTTCGAGGTGGCCACGAACATCACGTCGGACAGGTCATACTCGACTTCGACGTAGTGATCTACAAAAGTATGGTTTTGCTCGGGATCGAGCACTTCCAGCAACGCGGACGAGGGGTCACCGCGAAAATCCATACCCATCTTGTCCACCTCATCAAGCAGGAAAAGCGGATTTTTCACCCCTACTTTGCTCATGTTCTGCAATATCTTGCCCGGCATGGACCCGATGTAAGTACGGCGGTGCCCGCGTATTTCGGACTCGTCACGCACGCCCCCCAGGGACATTCTCACAAATTTGCGGTTGGTGGCACGGGCAATGGACTGTCCCAGCGAGGTTTTTCCCACGCCCGGAGGTCCGACCAGGCAAAGAATGGGGGCCTTCATCTTGCTCACGCGTTGCTGCACGGCGAGGTATTCGACGATGCGTTCCTTAACCTTGTCCAGCCCGTAATGATCAGCTTCCAGCACATCTTCAGCATGCTTGAGATCGGTATCGATCTTGGTTTTCTTTTTCCAGGGCAACGAGACCAGCACGTCGATGTAGTTGCGCACCACTGTAGCCTCAGCGGACATCGGCGACATCAGGCGCAACTTTTTCAACTCTGCTTCAGCCTTGGCGCGCGCATCCTTGGGCATGTGCGCAGCCTTGATCTTTTTCTCAACCTCTTCGATGTCGGCGCCATCTTCGCCTTCACCCAGTTCCTTCTGGATCGCCTTGACTTGCTCGTTCAGGTAATACTCGCGCTGGCTCTTCTCCATCTGACGCTTGACGCGTCCGCGGATACGCTTCTCGACCTGCATGATGTCCAGTTCGGCCTCCAGCAAGCCAAGCAGATGCTCAAGGCGCTGACGCACGTCGAATATCTCCAGCACCTCCTGCTTCTGCTCCAGCTTGAGCGGCAAGTGTGCGGCGATGGTGTCGGCCAGACGGCCGGCATCATCTATGCCCGCCAGCGAAGTCAGAATCTCCGGAGGGATCTTTTTGTTCAGTTTGACGTATTGGTCGAATTGGTTGATCAGCGCGCGACGCATCGCTTCCGCTTCATGCCCGATTTCCTCGTCGATCGGCACCGGCTGTATCTCCGCATCCAGATGCGACTTGTCGTCGAATATGCGCAACACCTTGGCGCGTTGCGTGCCTTCGACCAATACCTTCACTGTGCCGTCCGGCAGCTTCAGCATCTGCAGGATGTTGGCGATGCTGCCGATGCGATAGATATCCTCCGTCGCCGGCTCGTCCTTGGCGGCCGATTTCTGTGCCACCAGGACGATGCTCTTGCCAGCCTCCATCGCCGCTTCCAGCGCCTTGATGGACTTGGCACGGCCGACGAACAGCGGGATGACCATATGCGGGAAAACCACCACGTCGCGCAAGGGCAATAACGGGAACAGGTCAGCGGATGTAGAGATAGGATCGTTTTCGGCCATGATTCGGAACTCTGAAAGATTAGGGAGTGACGGTGATATGGGGACAGGACCCCGTAATTCAAGTCCTGCCCGTCAGAGCCGTCGTTACGCCACCTTGGGCGTATCAGCGTACATCACGATGGGTTTGATTTCGCCGGCGCTATTCTCGTCCAGCACCACCTTGCTCACGTTCTCTTCCGACGGCAGGTCGAACATGATGTCCAGTAGCGCATTTTCGAGGATCGAACGCAACCCGCGCGCGCCGGTCTTGCGTGCCAGCGCCTTTTTTGCGATCACATTCAATACGCCTTCGCGGAATTCCAGCTCCACGCCCTCCATCGAGAACAGTTTCTGGTACTGCTTGGTCAGCGCATTCTTGGGCTCGGTCAGTATCTGCATCAACGCGGCCTCGTCCAGCCCTTCCAGCGTCGCCACCACCGGCAAGCGGCCGACGAACTCGGGGATCAGGCCGAACTTGATCAGATCCTCAGGTTCGACATCGCGCAGTACCGCGCCGATATCCTTGCTGTCTTCACGCTTGGCCAGGTTGGCCGAGAAGCCGATCCCGGCCTTCTCGGAACGATTGCGGATCACCTTCTCCAGGCCATCGAACGCACCGCCGCAGATGAACAGGATGTTGCTGGTATCGACTTGCAGGAACTCGGTATTCGGATGCTTGCGTCCACCCTGCGGAGGGATCGATGCCTTGGTTCCTTCGATCAGCTTGAGCAGGGCCTGTTGTACGCCTTCTCCCGACACGTCCCGCGTGATCGACGGGTTGTCCGATTTGCGCGAAATCTTGTCGATCTCGTCGATGTAGACGATACCGCGCTGCGCCCGCTCCACATCGTAGTCGCAGGCTTGCAGCAGCTTCTGAATGATGTTCTCGACGTCCTCGCCTACATAGCCCGCCTCGGTCAGGGTGGTGGCATCCGCCATGACGAACGGAACGTTGAGCAGCCTGGCCAGCGTCTGCGCCAGCAGTGTCTTGCCCGAACCCGTGGGTCCCACCAGGAGTATGTTGCTCTTGGCCAGCTCCACGCCGTCCGCATCCGTGCTCCGCAAACGCTTGTAGTGGTTATAAACCGCCACCGACAATATCTTCTTCGCCTGACGCTGGCCGATGACATACTCATCCAATCTGGCGCAGATCTCGTGCGGGACCGGCAGGTCGTTCTTGTCGGCCTTTTCCACACCGATGCTGCTCTGCGTCTCTTCGCGAATGATATCGTTGCACAACGCAATGCACTCGTCGCACACGAACACCGACGGGCCCGCAATCAGCTTGCGCACCTCGTGCTGGCTCTTTCCGCAGAACGAGCAGTACAGCAGTTTGTCACCCTTGTTCTTATCCGACGTCATTTGCACCTCCGCTCCGAAATTATCGGCAGCCAACCAAATTACTTAAACCCGCTTGTCCAGCACCTGATCCACCAGGCCATATTCCATTGCCTCTTTTGCGGTCAGGAAGTTGTCCCGCTCGCTGTCGCGTGCAATCTCTTCGATGGTGCGCCCGGTATGCTGGGCCATCAAGGTATACAGGCGTTCACGCAAACTCAGGATGTATTTGGCATGGATCTCGATGTCCGAAGCCTGGCCACGGAACCCGCCCAGCGGTTGATGGATCATCACGGTGGAATTCGGCAATGCGAAACGCTTGCCCTTTTCGCCTGCCTGCAGCAGGAATGCGCCCATCGACGCTGCCATACCGATGCACAGCGTGGACACCTGGGGCTTGATGAACTGCATGGTGTCGTAGATCGCCATGCCGGCGGAGATGGATCCGCCCGGCGAGTTGATGTAAAAGTGGATATCCTTGTCCGGATTCTCCGATTCCAGAAACAGCATTTGCGCAACGATCAGGTTGGCAGTATGGTCGTTGACCTCGCCCACCAGGAACACCACGCGCTCCTTGAGCAGGCGCGAATAGATGTCATACGCACGCTCACCGCGTCCGCTGCTCTCGACCACCATCGGGATCATGCCGATGTCCTGCGGCTCCATCGTTTGCCTGGTGGAATCATTCAACATATTCAGTTGCCCCCCATCAATTCGTTGAACGTGATCGATTGGTCACTGACCTTGGCCCCTGCCATGACCCATGCGACCACATTGTCTTCCAGCGCCAGATTCTCCACTTCGCGCAGACGCGAACGATCCCCGTTGTACCAGCGTATGACCTCTTCCGGATGCTCATAGCTTTGAGCATATTCCTGCACCAGCGCCGTCACCTGCTCCGGCTTCGCATTCAGGCTGTGCTTCTTCACCAGTTCCGCCAGGATCAGGCCCAGCTTCACGCGCTTGGTCGCACGCTCGACGAACAGGTCCGCCGGCAACTGCATGCCTTTCGGAAGCTTGATACCGCGGGCTTCCATATCCTGCCTGGCCTGCTGCATCAGATTCTGTGCTTCGCTTTCCAGCAGGGACTGGGGCACTTCCAGCTGCGCCACCTTGAGCAGCACCTCCATCGCGTTGTCTTTGTTGCGCACTTTCACCCGGCGCGCCGCCTCGCGGCCGATGTTGTCGCGGATCTCGGCCTTGAGCTTGGCCACATCGCCATCCGCCATCCCCATCGATTTGGCGAATTCGGCATCCACCTCAGGCAGGTGGGCTGCTTCGACCGCATGAACGGTGATGGTAAAGGTCACCTGCTTGCCCGCCACATCCTTGCCGTGATAATCCGCGGGAAAAGTCATGTCGAACGCCTTGGTCTCCCCCGCCTTCATGCCGACGATCGCCTTTTCGAAATCCGGCAACATGCGCCCGGCACCCAGCACGAATGCGAAATCCTTGCCGGTGCCGCCCTCGAACACCTCGCCGTTCAAGGTGCCGCTGAAATCGATGCGCACCTGGTCGTCGTTCTGCGCGGCACGATCCGTTTTCCTGAACGTGGCGCGCTGCTTGCGCATGGTGTTGATTGTCTCTTCCACATCGGCATCGCTTAGCTCAAATGCGACACGGTTGATTGTTTCGCCGGAGATGTCGCCGATCACGACGTCCGGGTAGACCTCGAAGGTCGCGCTGTACTCGATCTGCGGCGCGTTCAGGTCCGCGGTCTTGATCTCGAACTGCGGATAACCCGCGACCTGCAGCTTATTGGAGATGGCGGCCTCGGCAAACGAGCGCTGCAGGCTCTCGCCCAGCACTTCCTGCTGCACCGATGCTCCATATTGCTGTTCCAGTACCTTGTACGGCACCTTGCCCGGACGGAAACCGTGCACTTTGGCGGTGCGGCCTATGCGCTTCAGGCGGGCTTCCATTTCGCCGCGCAATTGTTGCTGGGGGATGGATGCGTTCAAACGGCGTTGCAATCCACTCAAAGTCTCTACATTTGACATACTGACACTTCCTTTGAATTAAGCAGGCTTCACAAATCGGATATCGCAGGCGTCAATGATACATGAAACAGGACGGGAAGGCCCGCCCGTCCGCTCACTCCGCATGCGCCGGCACTTGACTCAGATGCCAGATATCGCGGTTGTAATCCCGGATGGTGCGGTCGCTGGAGAATTTGCCGCTGGCCGCGGAATTCAGGATGCTCATGCGCGTCCAGCGCTCGCGGTCGCGATAGGCTTCGGCCACCCTGCGCTGGGCGTCCACGAAACTGCGGAAATCGGCTGCCGTCAGCCACGGATCGTTCGGGTTCAGGATGGATTGTACGATAGGGTCGAATACCCCCGGTTCGAACAGGTTGAAATGCCCGCTTTCCAGCAGGTGCATGACCCGCCCCAGGTCGGCATCGGCGGCGACGATGGAGGCAGGATCGTAATTTCCCCGAACCGCCTCCACCTCTCCTGCGGTCAACCCGAACAGGAAAAAGCTTTTTTCGCCCACTTCCTCGCGGATCTCGATGTTCGCACCATCCAGCGTGCCGATAGTGATCGCGCCGTTCATCATGAACTTCATGTTTCCCGTACCCGAAGCTTCCTTGCCTGCCGTCGATATCTGCTCGGACAGGTCGGCCGCCGGGCAGATGACTTCCATCGCCGAAACGCAATAATCGGGCAAGAAGGCAAGCCGCAACCTCCCTCGCGTGACGGGGTCGTGATTGACGACCTCGGCCACCGCCGTAATCAGCCTGATGATGCGTTTCGCCATGACATAACCAGGTGCGGCCTTGCCGCCAATCAGCACGCAACGCGGCGTCCAGTCAGCGACATCCCCGTGTTTGATGCGGTCATACAAATGGATCACATGCAGCACGTTGAGCAGCTGGCGCTTGTATTCATGGATGCGCTTCACCTGCACATCGAACATCGCCGCCGGATCGAATTCCACACCGCAATCGCGGGCGACCTTGTCTGCCAGCCGCTGCTTGTTAGCCTGTTTGATCCGATGCCATTCGGCACGGAATTCCCCGTCGTCGGCGAACGCACGCAACGCCTTCAAAACCGACAAGTCGGTGCGCCATGCCTGGCCGATGCTGCGGTCGATCAGTCCGCTCAGCAGCGGATTGCTCGAAGCCAGCCAGCGCCGGGGCGTCACCCCGTTGGTCTTGTTGTTGAATTTCTCGGGCCACAGCTCGAAAAAATCATGGAACAGATGCTTCTGCAGCAATTCGGAATGCAGCGCCGCCACACCGTTCACCGAGTGGCACGCCACCACGGCCAGATAGGCCATGCGTATCTGAGGGATAACGCCTTCCTCGATGATCGACATGCGGCGCTGCCGTTCGGTATCACCCGGCCAACGCAGCGACACCTCTTCCGTGAAGCGTGCATTGATCTCGAAGATGATATCGAGCAGGCGCGGCAGCAAGCGCCCGAACATGCCCACCGGCCAGCGCTCCAGAGCTTCCGGCAGCAGCGTATGGTTGGTATAGGCCATGGTGCCAGCGGTGATACGCCACGCCTCATCCCAGCCCAGACCATGCTCGTCCATCAGCAGGCGCATCAATTCCGGCACTGCGCAGGTCGGATGGGTGTCGTTCAGCTGGAAACAGCTTTTCTCGGCGAAATCCGAGAAATCGTTGCCATACTTGTGCACCCATTGCCGCAAAACGTCCTGCAAGCTCGCCGACGCCAGGAAATATTGCTGGCGCAATCGCAGCTCCTTGCCATTCTCGCTCGCATCATTCGGATACAGCACCATCGTGATGTGTTCTGCCGCATTTTTCGCCGCAACCGCTTCGGTGTAGCTGCCGGCATTGAATTCTTCCAGGTCGAACTCTTCCGTCGCCGTCGCCTTCCACAGACGCAAGGTGTTCACCGTGTCGTTGCGATAGCCGGGGATGGGCATGTCGTAGGGGACTGCCACCACATCCTGCGTATCGATCCAGCGCGCACGCAGATCGCCGTCGGTGTCGGTATAGAAATCAGAGCGTCCGCCGAACTTGATCCTGACCGCGAATTCCGGCCGCTCAATCTCCCACGGATTGCCGTTGCGCAACCAGTGGTCGGGCTCTTCCACCTGGCGCCCCTGCTCGATCTTCTGGCGGAACATGCCATACTCATAGCGGATGCCGTAACCGGTCACCGGCAACTGCAGCGTCGCACAACTATCCAGGAAACAGGCAGCCAGCCGACCCAGACCACCGTTGCCCAGGCCGGCATCGCTCTCCAGTTCCCGCACCTCCTCCATGTCCAGCCCGAGATTGCGCATCGCCTCGACACCAGCACCTGTCAGCTCCAGGTTCAGCAGCGCGTTTCCCAATGCGCGCCCCATCAGGAACTCCAGCGACAGGTAATACGCCTGCTTGCAACCGGATTCGTCATAGGCCCGCTGGGTCCTGCGCCAGCGCTCCACCAGACGGTCGCGCAATACCAGCGCACAGGAAGAATAGACGTGGTGTGCCGATACGATCGCCTTGTCCCAACCCAGGGTGTGATTGAAATAGCGGCAAAAATCCTCTTCCAGCCCGTTGGCATTCATGGCCAGCGGGGGGATTTTCAGCACGCCTGGATGCTTGGCGATAAAAGGCTTGTTGACGGTATTCATTTACGTTTCCACTGTGAAAGCATCGACCGTCGCTCAGGCGACATCGATGCAGAATTCCAGCATATCGGTCTGGCTCGTCAAAATACAGTCGAACGTCAGCACGACAGCCTGCATGATCTTCTCGAATCCGGCCTCGGACTGTGAAACGCTGAAGCTGGGCAGCGAATGGAGCGCGACAGGGCGACTCACCGAAACCTCAAGCTTGCCCCCCAGCACCGCATCCTCCAGTACGACATGCTGCATCCCGGCAAGCTGCAGCAATTGGCCGAAACCGCCCTTGATCTCCTCTCCCACCCTGAAGCGGCCGGCAGGCCCGTCGCAACTGGGCATGGCAAGATTGACCACCACCCGGAACACGCCGTGGGCGACCCCGAAGAAGCGATAGGCAACATACAGACGTGTGCCGTCCAGCACCACCGATTTGCGCACCCTGCCGTCGCCCAGGGACGCCTCGAAGGTGGCGGCAGGTGCCATTCCGGCGCTCTCCGACAACAAATATTGCGGCCTGACCTCAGCCCCCTCTGCCAGCCACCTGTCCAGGAACATTGACTTCCGCTGTTCGTCGATCGCCATGTCTTCCGGGGTGATCTCATGCTTCATGCTGATGCGTTCATGCGGGTTGGCGATCCCTTCGCCGCGGGAATCCGCAATCGGTTGGGCATGCACCTTGCGGTGATAATGCTCCTGCGGCATGGCCAGGGTATCGGCAAAATTATGGTTCAGACGATAAGCATCAAATTCGCACAATGCCGCGCTGCCGTCCTGGCGCAGGATCGCCTGCAACACCCCGTTCTGCAGGAATATCTCGTCGTCCCCGTCCAGATCGAGATCTGCCGCCAGCGCCGGCTGGCGCGGCTCAGCCACGTCCAGCAGCCCCTCCAGCTTGACGATCGCATTGTAGATGGCACGGCGCAGATGGGGCAGGTACAGCCCGCCGAACAAGCCATGCCAGTAGGCATCGTTGGCCTGCGCTTCGTACAACGCATTCAGCATCTCCGCAGTCTGCGCGTTTTGCGGCAAGGCATGCAGACGTCGCGACAGGCTGAGCATGCGCTTGTGCATCCAGTTCGATTCCGGATAGCGCATGAAGAAATTCTTCCAGATGCCGCCGCGCAGGAATGCCTTGTTGCGTTCGAATTCGCCAGACGATTTCGACGCTTGCACCAGATCGGCATAATGATGTGCTGCAGGGACCGGCAGTGTCCATTCGTTCATCTCGATATAGGATGTGGTGGGCAGATAGACCACGCCGTGCGTCTTGGCGCGCGCATGATAGTCGCAATAGCGCTCCGTCCTGATGATGCCGGATGCCAGCACGCCTTCGATGAACTGGGTAAGCCAGCCACGCTCATACACCCATTGATAGGTTTCGGGCCAGATGCCGAACTTCTCGATGTCGTCGAAATAAATCGCCGCCGGCGCCCCTTCCTCTTTCGCCAGGCTTTCCAGATAACTCACCACCTCCTGCGCCGGCGAGAACGGCAGGCGATAACGCAGCGCCTCCGAGATCGGGAACAGATCGAGCTGACGCCCGTTCTCTTCCGTGGTGTAGTAGCCATCCAGCTCCCCTCCCTCTTTGCCGGCGCACAGGAAATGGTAATCGTCCACCGTGGAATAGCGGATGCCCGAATCCGCCAGCGCAGGAACCACGGTCGCCTCCCATACGCGTTCGGTCAGCCACGCGCCCTGCGGGCGCTGCCCGAGCGTCTGTTCCAGCATGTTCGACATGCGCTGCAGCTGGCCGACGCGATCCGCTTCCGGAATCACCGCCAGCACCGGCTCGGTATAACCGGCCCCCACCAGCTCGGCCTGGCCGCGTTGCACCATCTCCTTCAACAGGGCCATGTCGTCCGGGTAGCGTGCCAGCATGTAATCGAGCAGCCATCCGCTGACGTGGATGGCAAACTTGAATGCGGGGTAGCGATGCAGCACGCGCAGGAACGGCCCGTAACAACGGACATGCGCTTCGTCCAGCACCGAGGTGAAGTTGCCCACCGGCTGATGGGCGTGTACTCCGAGTAACAACGAAATCGATTTGGCCATGCTCTACTCCATCAATGATCACATACCATCGGATCGGCGCATGGTTCCTCCCATGGCGGGATCGCCGCTACCGACGCTGATGACATGCTGCAGCTCGAACGGCGGTGGCAATTTGAGAAGACGATATAAATTGGACAGGTTGCGGCGGAACAGGTTATCGAAGGAGGCGACACTCAGTGCCGAATTGTAGTCGCCGAACCACCAGAACCAGTCCGAGCCTTCGCAGTCGGCGAGTTGCAGGGTAGCCAGACGCTTCTCCTCGTCGTTCAGGCGTCCGCTCGCCATGACGATATCGTAACTGCGTTTGGCATCGCACAGCAGGTCCCAGCCGCGGTTCTTGTCAGGAGAACCGATCCAGGTGCTGAACGTGCCATACACCCAGCTGCCCGCCACCATCTGGTGCAATTTGCTCGCCGTCACTTTTGATTTCGGGTCGTTCAGGCTCTGGATGCACTCATGGAACGTCGTAGTCCGGATATCGGGATGGATTTCCAGCTTCGCATACAGCTCAGACAGGAAGTAATAGGCGTTGTAGGGGTAGTATTCCCATGCGTTCTCGCCATCCAGGATCACCGTCACCACCGGATCCTCCTCGCCCGGCGAGTGCCGCAATATTTCTTCCAGATGATGGACGAAATCGGCGGCGGCATCATCCCCTTTCCATTTGGCATATTCGAAACCGACCTTGTCGGAAAGACCGTCGTCGCGGAAGAAACAGTAGATCGGGGTACCGCCGGTCTCGACCTGATACGGCTTGTACAGGTAGCCGGAACTGCCCGGCAGGGGATGGTCGTTCATTTCGCGCAGCAGGCTGTTGGCCAGCACTGCCTGCCCGGTCGCCGTCCATTCGCAGCCATGCTCCGCCAGCAGCTTCAACGTGGCGCGCGACACGCCGCCCTCGGATGGCCACATCCCGTGGGGTGCTGCACCGAAGTTCTGGCGGTGGCTCTCCATGGCGTTGGCAAGGTGCGCGTGTACACGCGACAGGCCGCCGGGGTACTGCACCGCTTGCGGCAAAGGGGCATTCGGCTCGCTCTCGCGCGCCGCCGCAAAATCGATCAGCAGCGGCATGATGGGGTGGTTATAGGGCGTGGAAGATATCTCGATCTGCCCACGCTCGGCCAGCTTCCGGTAACGCGGCACGATGTCGGCGATGACGGTCCCGATCAGGCCGAACAACTCCATGCGCTCGGCATAGGTGAATTGGCTGCCCTTGGTCATCAGCCGCGCCACCAGTTCGCTGCTGCGCCGCAAGCTCTCGCCCATCCACACCATGTGGTACCACACCAGCAGGTCGGCCAGGTACTGGCCGGACAGGTACGTCACATTCTCGCGACCGTGTCCCTCAAGCACCTTCAGCAGATCGAACAGATGCTGATAGGCACGGTACGGCTTCAGCATCTTGGCGTGGTCGCTCTTGAAACAGCTGTCCAGGATATGCAGACGCTGCTCATCTCCCAATTCGTCGAGACGCTCATGCTTCAGCATCTTGAGCAACGCATCGCGGATCTCGCCGCTCTGGAATTGCTGTTCATAATCGTGCAGCTGCTCAAGCAGAATGGGCACGAAATTCACCACCGCCCTGGCCTGCGGGTGCTGTTCCAGATGGAAGGCCATATCGGTGTAGTCCTTCATGGCATGCAGATAGGTCCAGGGCAGCACATATTCCCCGCGCAGATATTCGCGGTAATCCGGCTGGTGCATATGCCAGCACAGAATGAGCTGGAGTTTCTTGCCTGCCGACTGCGGTGTGTCACTTTGTAGCATGGTGGTTCACGCGACCTTCCTGGAAGAACCTCATCTGATATGGTGGATCGATTGGCCCAGCATGTCCGGCGTCACCAGAGTGATCCCGCCGGGAGACACGTGAAAGCGGCGCGAATCCTCCTCCTGGTCGAAACCGATCCGCATGCCGTCCGGTATCACGCAATTATTGTCCAGCACCACCCGGCTCAGCTTCACATCTTCGCCGATGCGCGCGCCGGACAGAATCACCGAATCGGTGATCTCGCTGCGCGCCCCCACGCGGATATCCGAGAACAACAAGGAATGCTGCACCCTCGCACCGCTGATGATACAGCCCCCCGACACCATGGAGTCGATCGCCACACCGCGCCTGTCGTCGTCGTTGAAGACGAACTTGGCCGGCGGCAATTGCTCCTGATAGGTCCAGATCGGCCAGCTCTTGTCGTACAGATCGAGCGCCGGGGTCACGCTGACCATCTCCATGTTGGCTTCCCAATACGCGTCGATGGTTCCCACATCGCGCCAGTAGGCCCCTCCGCCGTCACTCATGCCGACGCAACTCTTCTCGAACCGGTGCGCATATACGCGATAGCGGTCGATCAGGTAAGGGATGATGTCGTGGCCGAAGTCGTGCGAAGATTTCTTGGTGTCGGCATCGCGAATCAACTGCTCGTACAGGAACCTGGCATTGAACACATAGATACCCATGCTGGCCAGGGCCCGCCCGGGCTTGCCCGGAATCTCGGCGGGGTTCTTGGGCTTCTCGGCGAACTTGACGATACGGTCCTTGTCGTCGACCGTCATCACGCCGAACGACGATGCATCGGCCACCGGCACATCGATGCAGCCGACCGTCA
This sequence comes from Pseudomonadota bacterium, assembly GCA_021847165.1. GTDB lineage: Bacteria > Pseudomonadota > Gammaproteobacteria > Burkholderiales > Gallionellaceae > Sideroxyarcus. The sequence goes on along the minus strand of JAJZUH010000004.1, from coordinate 5,978 downwards.
TGTCGGCATCGCTGCTCACGTGGTATGCCAGCATCTCGCCGTAGTCCATCTTGTAGACATGGTCGCCCGCCAGGATCACGATGTACTCCGGATTGTAGCCGCGCAGGATATCGATATTCTGGAATACCGCATCTGCGGTGCCTCGATACCACTCCTCCTGAATGCGCTGCTGTGCCGGCAGCAAGGCCAGGAACTCGTTGAACTCGCCGCGCAGGAATCCCCAGCCTTTCTGGATGTGCTCGATCAGCGTATGCGCCTTGTATTGCGTCACCACGCCAATGCGGCGGATGCCGGAGTTGATGCAATTCGACAAGGGGAAGTCGATGATGCGGAATTTGCCGCCGAACTGCACCGCCGGTTTTGCGTTCCAGTCCGTCAGGTTATGCAGGCGGCTGCCGCGTCCTCCCGCCAGCACCAGGGCCACGGTATTTTTTGTCAATGCACTGATGAATCGTGGTGAACGCATTTCCTGAACCATGATGCTCCTCCCCTTTTAGTCAGCCAACAAACACCTCTTCATCACATCGTCCGGTACAGATCGAGATAATGCTGTGCACTGCCTCCCCACCCGACATCGCGACGCATGCCGTTGAGCTGTATCTGCCGGAAACCCTTCTCATCCCGGTAACAATCGATGGCACGCACGATGGTGCGGTACAGCATCGCCGGATCGGCCTCATCGAACACGAAGCCGGTACCGCCGCTTTCCTGCGCGTCGATCACCGAATCCGCCAGCCCTCCGGTCCTGCGCACCACCGGTGGCGTACCGTAGCGCATACCGTACATCTGGTTCAGCCCGCATGGCTCGAAGCGCGACGGCATCAGGAAGATGTCCGCTCCCGCCATGATCCGGTGCGACAGGCCCTCGTCGAAACGCAAGGTGACCGAGGCACGTTCGGGATAACGCTGCGCCAGATGCTGGAAGCGCCGTTCGAGTTCGCTCTCGCCGCTCCCCAGCACCGCCAGTTGCGCCCCGCCGTCCAGCAATCTGGGCAGGCATTCCAGCAGCATATCCAGCCCCTTCTGATAGGTGAGGCGGCTGACCACACCCAGCAAAGGCGCCTTCGCATCCGTTTCCAGTCCGAGCTGCTGCTGCAACGCCAGCTTGCCTGCAGCCTTGAGCGCGAGGTTGCCGCTGTCGTAATGCACTGCCAGATAGCGATCAGTGGCAGGGTTCCATTCCTGTTCGTCGATGCCGTTCAGGATGCCGCTCACGTCCCCGTTGCGCACCGTGAGCAGGCCCTGCATGCCGTAGCCCATCTCGGTAGCCTGTATCTCGCGCGCATAGGTCGGGCTGACCGTCACAATGCGGTCGGCATAATGCAGACCCGCTTTGAGGAAAGACAGGTAGCCGTGAAACTCCACGCCATGCATGTCGAAACAGGATTGCGGCAGATCGAGCGGCCCCAGCCAGTCGCGATCGAAATTGCCCTGGAATGCCATGTTGTGGATGGCCATCACGCTCTTCGCGTGCGAACCCCGGTTCAGTTGCAGATAAGCCGGCGCAAGGCCGCTCTGCCAGTCGTTGCAGTGCACGATATCGGCGCGCCAGGGGATGGGCGAATCCGCGCTGCCCAGCATCGCCGCCACCCTGGACAACATGCCGAAACGCATCGCATTGTCCGGCCAGTCGCCACCCAGCTCGTACTGGTATGGCCCCGCCACGCGGCAAAAGTATTGCGGTGCATCCAGCACATATACCGGCACTTCGGTAAGCGGCATCTTGGCGCTCAACAGCCTTATCTCCGGCTGGCCGGGAAACACCCTGAAGTTCGCGACCGTACGCTTGCTTTCCAGCTTGTCCAGCACCGGGATATAACCCGGCAGCAGCAGCCGCACATCCTGACCCAGCGCCTGCAGCGCGGCAGGCAACGCACCGCTGACATCGCCCAGACCGCCGGTCTTGATGAGTGGATGTGCCTCCGAAGTGACGAAAAGTATCTTCATTTAAGTGCGTTGTAGTGAGCGATCAGTCCGTTGGTGGAGGAATCGTGCGCGGTAATCTCGGCGCCACTGCGCAGTTCTGCCTGGATGTGCGAGGCCAGCTGTTTGCCCAGTTCTACCCCCCATTGGTCGAAGGAGTTGATGTTCCAGACAATGCCCTGCACGAAGATCTTGTGCTCATACAGCGCGATCAGCCGCCCCAGCGTGCGCGGCGTCAGTTGCCTGAACAGGATGGAATTGGTCGGCTTGTTGCCTTCGAACACCTTGTGCGGCAGCAGCGCAGCGATGGACTGCTCGTCCATGCCGGCCGCCTGCAGCTCGGCACGCGCCTCGGCCTCGTTCTTGCCGCGCATCAGCGCCTCGGTCTGGGCAAAGAAGTTCGACAACAGCGTGGCATGGTGCTCGCCCAGCGGATAGTGGGTCTGTACCGATGCGATGAAATCGGCCGGGACCATCTGCGTCCCCTGATGCAGTATCTGGAAATAGGCATGCTGGCCGTTGGTGCCGACGCCACCCCACAGGATGGGACCGGTCGAATAATCCACCGGCATGCCGTTGCGATCCACACGTTTGCCGTTGCTCTCCATGTCCGCCTGCTGGAAGTAAGGCACGAAATGTTCCAGCGCATGGTCATACGGAAGCAGCGCCTGCTTGGTGACCCCATGGAAGTTGTTGTACCAGATTCCCAGCAGGGCCATGATCACCGGCATGTTCTGCTCCAGCGGCGCAGTGCTGAAATGCACATCCATCTCATAGGCGCCGCGCAGCAGCTCCTCGAAGTTGTCCATCCCCACCGCCAGCACGATGGACAGACCGATTGCCGACCACAGCGAATAACGCCCACCGACCCAGTCGGAAAACTCGAACATGTTGGCCGCATCGATGCCGAACGCCGTCACTTCTTTTGCGTTGGTCGACAATGCCACGAAATGCTTCGCGACATGCTTCGCATCGCCGGCACTGCGCAGAAACCAGTCGCGTGCCGAGCGGGCGTTCATCAGGGTTTCCTGCGTCGTGAAGGTCTTGGAGGCGACGATGAACAGCGTCGTCTCCGGATCGAGCGGCTCCAGTTTTTCCAGCAGGTCGGTGCTGTCGATATTGGAGACGAAATGCGTCTTCAGCCTGCCACCGTATGAATACAGCGCCTCGCACACCATCAATGGCCCGAGGAATGAACCGCCGATGCCGATGTTCACCACGTCGGTGATGGCTTTGCCGCCGTACCCGCGCCAGGTGCCGCTACGCACGCTTTCGCTGAAGCCGCGCATCTTGTCCATCACGCGTCGTACACCCGGCAGCACATCTTGTCCGTCGACCCGGACCGGAGCATGCGCCGGGTCCATCGCTGCACGCAAAGCGGTATGCAGCACCGCACGGTGCTCGGTGCTATTGATCTTCTCGCCGGCGAGCATCCGGTCGCGCCAGCCTTCGACATCGGCCTGGCGCGCCAAGGCAAACAGCAACTCCATCGTCTGCCCGGTCACCAGATTCTTGGAATAGTCGAGCAACATGTCGTCGAGGCGCACGGAAAAACGCTTGAAACGTTGCGGATCGTCGCCGAACAGCTGCCGCATGGAAAGCTGTCTGTTGGCGGCGTAGTGCGCAAGCAACGCTTGCCAGGCGGTCGATTGTGTCAATGCAGACATGAGCTCCCCTTGGTGTGTTCCGTCAATTTGTCCTTTGCAGCACGATGCCGGCCAGCGGCGGCAACGTGAGTGCCAACGATTGCATTTCGCCGTTCCAGGCGACATCCGAGGTATCCAGCCCCAGTCCATTACCCATGTTGGAACCGCCGTAATAATGCGAATCGCTATTGAATATCTCGCGATAGCATCCCTTGTGCCGCATGCCGATACGGTAGCCCACACGCGGAACCGGAGTGAAGTTGAGCAGCACGATCACATATGAACCGTCGCGTGCGATGCGGCGGAAACTCAACACCGACTGGTCGGCATCGTTGCAATCCAGCCAATCGAAACCTTCCGGCGAAAAATCCAGTTCATGCAGTGCCGGGACGCCCGCATACAGGCGGTTAAGATCGCGCAAGGCAGATTGCACCCCGCTATGCTCGCCCCGCCCAAGCAGATACCAGTCCAGTTCCGCACCGACCTTCCATTCGTGGCCCTGCGCGAACTCGTTGCCCATGAAATTGAGCTTCTTGCCCGGATAGGTCATCTGGTAGGTGAACAGCAGGCGCAGGTTGGCGAATTTCTGCCAGGCATCTCCCGGCATCTTGTCGAGCAGGGACTTCTTCCCGTGCACCACCTCGTCATGCGAGAACGGCAGCACGAAATTCTCGGTGTAACTGTAGAGCTGGCCGAACGTGAGCCTGTTGTGGTGATAACGGCGATGCACCGGATCGTGCTCGATGTAATCCAGCGTGTCGTTCATCCAGCCCATGTTCCATTTCATGCTGAACCCCAGCCCGCCCAGATAGGTGGGCCGCGACACCATCGGCCACGAGGTGGATTCCTCGGCCAGCGTCAAGGTGCCGGGAAATTGCTCATGGGTCATCACATTCAACTCGCGGAAAAAATCCACCGCATCGATGTTCTCCCGGCCGCCGTACTTGTTCGGCAACCATTCGCCCGCCTTGCGCGAATAATCGAGATACAGCATGGATGCCACCGCATCCACGCGCAAGCCGTCGATGTGGAACTCGCTCAGCCAGTAGTGCGCATTGGCCAGCAGGAAGTTGCGCACCTCGTTGCGTCCGTAATTGAAGATCAGCGTGCCCCAGTCCTGATGTTCGCCCAGCCTGGGGTCTTCATGCTCATACAGCGCCGTGCCATCGAAACGCGCCAGTGCGAAGGCGTCCTTCGGGAAATGCGCAGGCACCCAATCGAGAATCACGCCGATGCCGACGACATGGCAGGAATCCACCAGATAGCGGAAATCGTCCGGTGTGCCGAAACGGCTGGTCACACCGTAATAACCCGTTGTCTGGTAACCCCAGGATTCGTCCAGCGGATGCTCGCTGATCGGCATCAGTTCGATGTGCGTGAACCCCATCTCCTGCACATAGGGCACGAGGCTGTCCGCCAGTTCGCGGAAATTGTAGAAACGTCCGTCCCAATGGCGTTTCCATGAGCCGGCATGCACCTCATACACGTTCATGGGTTGATGGATCCAGTCACGGCCGGCACGATGCTCCTGCCATGCCGAATCGCGCCACTGGTAGCCATCCAGCACGGCAACCTTTGCCGCCGTGCCGGGGCGTATCTCGAAACTCAGGCCATAAGGGTCGGTCTTGACGAAAACCTCGCCGGAATGGCGGTTGCGGATCTCGAACTTGTAGAACTCGCCCAGCCCGATGTCGGGTACGAAAATCTCCCATACGCCGCTGCTGCCCAGGGCGCGCATCGGGTGGATGCGCCCGTCCCAGCCGTTGAAGTCCCCCACCACGCTGACGCGCTCGGCATTGGGCGCCCACACCGCGAAGCGCACTCCCCATACGCCCTGCAGTTCCATGTGATGGGCGCCGAGCATGCGGTATGCCTGCTCCAGCCGTCCTTGCGAAAAAAGATAGAGGTCATGTTCGCTGATGCTGCTGCCAAAACTGTAGGCATCATGCACTTCGATGACATGGTTGAAGAAATTGACTTTCAGGCGGCAGGGTACTGGCAGGGCGCGTTTGCCTTGCCAGTGATAGAAACCATTGGCCGGATCGCGCTCGAGCGGCTGCCAAGCCTCGCCGTCGTGGACCGCGATCTCGGTAGCATGAGGTTGAAAAACCCGCAGGATCCAGCCGGACCTGTTCTGATGCAACCCCAGATATGAAAAGGGGTCATGGTGACGCGCGTCTAGAATGGAGCGCTTGTTTTGTGTATCGCTGGGCATCTTTGGGCTCCTGAAGGGCAATATAGCCCTTTAGCACCGGGGCAGCAATGCAAATGCGCAGAAAACTCCCGCATATAACAAAAATTTAATCTGGCGCAGCAATGGCATTCGCCTTTTCGAGAAAGTTTGCCGTGATCTGGTGCGAAAGGAGAGACTCGAACTCTCACGCCTTACGGCGCTGGAACCTAAATCCA
>JAJZUH010000139.1 GCA_021847165.1 Pseudomonadota bacterium | reverse complement strand
ATGCTGTAGCTCCATGCCACGCCCACGCCGAGCGCGATCAGGCTGAACATGTTGAGGCTGCGGTTGACGACTGATGCCCAGCCGCGCTGGAAGATCGGCCAGCCAGCCCAAAGCACCACCGGGGTAGCCAGCGCGAATTCCAGCCATTGCAGCACAGCCATCGAAACAGAACCCGGTATAAGTTCAGGTGCCAGGTCGGATGTCATTGCCATCAGGAATACCGGCAAGGCAAGTGCAACGCTTGCCTTGAAGCGGCGCGTCATGTCGTTCAATTCGGTATTGTCTTCTGATGGTGCGTTGCGCGGCTCCAATGCCATGCCGCACTTCGGGCAAGTGCCGGGTTCGTTGCGCACGATCTCGGGATGCATGGAGCAGGTGTATTCGATCCTGCTCGAAGGTACAACGCCCGGTTGGACGGGCTCCAGCGTCATGCCGCATTTCGGGCAATTGCCCGGGGAAGGCCGTCGAATTTCCGGATGCATCGGACAGGTATACAGCGCGGCGGATTGTTCCTGTGTTGTGGCCCGCGGCTTCAGGTATGCAGACGGGTTTGCCTGAAATTTGTCCAGACAATGCTGTGAACAAAAGTAATAGCGTTCACTCGTGTAATCAGCGTGCAGGGTGTCATCTTCTGCAGTGATCTGCATCTTGCAAACCGGATCGGTAGTCTTGGTCGTCATGACATTTACCTCTCGATTTCAACAATCCGTTGCGTTTTGTGTCATGCGAAAAAGCGCATGAGCGATTTCAAACCGAATATGGCCGGTGTGCGGCAATCTCGCCGCACACCGTGGGCGACGTTTAATGCTTTTCTTGTGTGTGGTCATGCATGGGCATGTCTTTATCCATGGTCTCGCGGTGGCTCTTGCCGGCCTTGGATTCCGCCGCCGGTATGCCTTTTTCTTCAGGATGGCTGTGTTTCTTCGCCGGTTTCTTTGCCTCGGATTTTTCGGCTGTAGGTGAATCGGCCTTTTTGCCCATGGCATCGTCGGCTGCATAAACGGTAGAGGCGGCGAATGCAGCGAGTATTGCCGCAAGCAATGTTGTCTTCAGTTTCATTTTGTTCTCCTGATAATCCGGTTAATTAAGAGTCATACAAAAAAAATCGAATAGCTAGTCTTGAAATTTAGATTTTCGTAACCCCTCCTTTCGTATCGATAAAATTTAGTAAGCTAGTGTATATGGGTATGTTCGTGCCCCCCGGCGCCATGCGCCGCTGCATCCTGTTCGTCGTGCATGTCGGGCAAAGCCATTACACCCAGGCCGTGGCGATACACCAATTCGCCGCCATGCCAGGCCGCGCTGACCACCAACAGCCACCCTCCGATCAGCAGGATCAGAAATCCGCCGGTTGGCGGCTTGGCAGTCTGCCGGAACGACAAATCCCAAACGGCAAGCAATATCAGTGTGCCAAGCGCACCCAGTGCCCAATTGCGGTGCAATGCCATGGCCAGATGTCCCCCCTCGTCATGCTCGACACTGTTGAAGGCCAGCCAGCCGAACACCGCGGCAATGCAGGCGGAAATCGCTGCGGCCTGCAACATCCAGCGGGCTGTATTCAGGCATTGCGCGGCCAGTGTTTTTCCTTTGAGCAATTTTGCGGCAACAAAAAAGCAGACCGACGCCGTTGCAAAGGCAATCGGAAAATGCACGAATACCGGATGCCAATTGGGGATAATTTCGATCACGATTGCCCCTCGAATTGTTGGCGTTCGGTCTGAAGTCCTGCAGCAGGTTGATCCGGTACGGATCGAGTCATCGTCGCAGTTTGTTGCTGCGGATCTGCCAATTCTTCGGCATGGGCACCATGCCCCATCATCCCTTCCATTACGCCTTGATGACCGCTAACTAGCCAGATGGCCGCCATCATCACGACCATGACTGCCAAGATTGCTTCTCCTGTTTGGTATTTCCGCATTATTTCCGCCTTCATCGTGTTGTTCATGAAATGAGTCATGCACTCTTGCTGCTGTTTACTCGACTGAGAATTGGTACGGCTCTTTTCCATCTTTCGGCACGGCATAAATGGCCAGCGTTCCTTTCTGCATTTCTTCCATGCCATGCGAATTCAGCGGCATGCCGGGCGCGCTGATGCCGATGATGGAGGGTTTTTCCCTGAGCATTTTACGGGTGGTGCCGGCAGGGACATGGCCCTTGACTACATAGCCATTCACCAGCGCCGTGTGGCAACTGGCGATGTGAGACATGCCATATTTCTTCTTGATGGCATCCATATCCGATGTATTCACTGCGCTTACCGCAAAACCGTTTTCGCGCAGATAGTCCACATACTTCTCGCAGCAGCCACAAATTGGGCTTATATAAACAGTTACAGCCGTTGCGGCATGTGCAGTGCCAATTCCAAACAGGGCAAGAACCCATAAGGTCACCAGCAATTCTCGAATTTTCATGTTATTCATCCCGTAAGCTGCAATTGCAATACAAACGGACAGCCAACAGCCGCCGCCGAACGACGCGGGACGAGAGTCAGGTTATTGAATCAGTAGACGTACTCGTCCTGCGTCAGACGCGAACGAGCGGTGGCGGAACGAGAGGAGTGGTAGTAACGGAGTGGAATGCAACAAGATAGGGAGTGATTTCACGTGCAACCGTATGTACAGCAGTCAATTCAACGCTGGGTACAGCCAAGTAACCCGTGCACGCCAGATGGCAGACGCTGCAAGTGCTGCAGGAAGAACCGGATTCATTGTCCGCAGCATGTTTCTCGCCGTGATGTCGGTGATGCTCATCCATGTCCATGCCAGGCATCTCGGGCGATACGGCCGCTTCATGGCAGGAAGCCGGATGCAACTGCATGGACACCGAAGCCGCCAGTGCATTGCCTGTGAAAATCGGCAGCCACAGCAGCAGCAATTTGGCAATGAATTTTCTGGATAAGCAAAACATAAGTGCAGTGTGGCTAAGCTAGCCTAACTTGTCAATCACTTTACTTTGCTGTTTCAATATTGAACTTCAAATCCGATGTCGCTCCGATTGGAATTGACAACAAGCCGACAACATTCAGTCAACTTAAAGTTGCTCTTGATTTTCCCTACCACTCGCAGCTCATTCGCCATAGCCAGCAACCCACTTGCTTCGTACACATTATTGCTTACCTGAAGCGCCCTTAAGTTTCTCTTAAGTCTGCAAAACATATCTTGTGGCCTCTGAATATGCTCGGCTTATAAAGCGGAACGACGAGTTAAGATGGGCAAGTATTCCCGACATGAGTTCGCAAGAAAATGGCGAAAAATTTCCAGATGAAATTGCAGACATTGTTCCTGTTCGTGTTTGGCATAGGCATGGCAGGCTGTGCGTCATACCAGCCATTGCCGTTGGACGACAAGATCACGTTGGAGGCGTCTGCATCGCACCTTATGGTCGACGCCAAATCCCTGCCGTTTCATTTCTTGTCCACTCACAAGTTCGATCCGTCGGATGGATGGGACATGACCGAAGTGGCCATGCTGGCCGTGGCCAATAACCCGAACCTAATACTCGCGAGAGACGATGCAAAAATTGGTCATGCGCAGGCATTTGCTGCAGGACTATTGCCTGACCCCCAAGTCAATCTCTCTAGAGATATTCCGGTGCAACCCGCACCAGGCGTTTTCAAAGCGTTTGGCGCTGGCGTAGGGTACGACCTTGGCAGCTTGGTGACCCATGCCGCAAGTTCTTCGGCTGGACGATTCGAAAGTCAAAAAGCCGATCTCAATCTGCTGTGGCAAGAGTGGCAAGTAGTAGCCCAGGCACGTCTTCTATTTTCCCGGGCAATTGCGCAGGAAAACCTGCTGCTTTGGCTGACCGATAACCGGAATTTGCTGGCCGGCCGGTACGCGAACGCAAAATTGGCTTTGAATGACGGAAACCTTACCAGCGACGCATTTAATGCAACGCTATCGGCCTGGCAAGACATCTCCAGACAGGCCAACGAGCTGGAGCGGCAACAGTTGCAGACCCGCAATGATCTGGATGCGCTGCTTGGACTTGCGCCGGGGACGGACCTTAAGCTCGCAGATGACGAAGCGCTGGGCATGCCGGATGAAAATGAAGTCGATCAGGCATTGGCCGAATTGACAAAACGCCGTCCGGACCTGATGGCGCTGAAGGCAGGCTACGCCGCCGAGGATGCGCGCTACCGGCAGGCCATTCTGGCTCAATTCCCGCCATTCAATCTGGTCATTAACCGTACTCGCGACAACACAGGCGTGAACATGCAGGGATTTGCATTGTCCTTTGCGCTGCCCATTTTGAACGGTAATCGCGGCAACATCAGGATCGAGGAGGCAACTCGTCAACGATTGCGCGATGAGTATCAGATAAGACTCAATTCGGCTTATGCGGAAGTAAAACGACTGGTAGCGGATAGCCGTCTGCTTACGGCGCAATTGCGGATGTCCGAAGCCGGATTGCGTACATTCGATGAAACCGCCGCCAACGCGGCGCAAGCGTTAGCCCAAGGTGATCTGGATGGAAGCGGCTACGCAATTTTTCAATCCTCCCGTATCGCGAAGCATGTCGAGGTCACCAATCTGCGGCAGGCATTGCTGGAGAACCGCATAGCCCTGCTTACATTGCTGGGCGGAAATTTTGATACCCGAAATGGAATTGAGGAGAGGCATCCATGAACATGAGAATTCTCGCCGCATGGCTGTTGTTGAGCCTGTGCAACGCAGCGCTGGCGGGAGAACAGGATGGCGTAAGCGCCCTGGTGCAAACCGCCGCACTGCGCCAGATGAATTTGTACAGCAGGGTCTCGGGCTATGGCACGGTTGTGCCTGAGCTTGGTGCCACGATGAATCTCAATTTCCCCAAGGCGGGCAGAGTGACGCGGCTGTTCGTGAGTCCGGGTCAGCAGGTCAATCGTGGCGCCGATCTTCTTGAAATTACCACCGATCCTGCGGGGACCCTGGCATACAGCCAGGCCGAGAATGCGGCCGTTTATGCACGGGGTGAACTGGACCGCATAAAGTCCTTGTTCGAGCGGCAGCTGGCCACGCGATCCCAAGTGGAATCGGCACACAGGGC
>JAJZUH010000003.1 GCA_021847165.1 Pseudomonadota bacterium | reverse complement strand
CGAAGCCGAGAGTGACGATGGCGAGGTAATCGCCGCGCAATTTCAGCGTGGGCGCGCCGAGCAACACGCCGAAGCCGCAGGCGATCAGCGCACCCAGCGGCAGCACCACCCACATCGGCCAGTGCAGGCCGAACTGCGGCGAACCGAGCAAGGCATAGGTGTACGCACCCACCGCAAAGAACGCGATGTACCCCAGGTCGAGCAGGCCCGCGTAGCCGACCACGATGTTCAGCCCCAGCGCCAGCATGATGTAGAGCAGGGCGAAATCGGCGATGCGCACCCAGCCGTGGCCAAACAGCGCGTCGATGATGAAGGGCAACGCCAGCAGGGCAATTGCAATAGGCGCGTTAAGCGATTTCATGTTGAGGTTGATCTTCATGCTGGAAAAACCCAGTTTGCCACAGAGGTCACAGAGAATGCTGTGGCACCACAACCAGCGGCGTATTGACCAACGCTTTTTGTTTTGCCACTTCTGATCGAAACCACTCGAATCCTTGAACTTCCACCAGTCATCTCTGTGTTCTCTGTGGCAAATTTCTTGGTCTTGGTTTTCATGCGCGCTCCGCCAGTTTCTCGCCGAGCAAGCCCGATGGGCGCAGGATCAATACTGCGATCAGCACGAAGAACGCGAACACGTCCTGGTAGTTGCTGCCAAGGAAACCGCCGGTGAGGTCGCCGATATAGCCCGCGCCCAGGCTCTCGATCAGGCCCAGCAGCACGCCGCCCAGCATCGCGCCACGCAGGTTGCCGATACCCCCGAGGACCGCCGCAGTGAAGGCTTTCAGGCCGAGCATGAAGCCCATGTAGTAATGCACGATGCCGTAGTTGGCGCTCACCATGAAGCCGGCGATGGCGGCCAGCGCCGAGCCAAGCATGAAGGTGGCGGAAATGACGCGGTTGATGTCCACGCCCATCAGCGCTGCCGCCGCCGGATTCTCAGCCACGGCCCGCATTGCCCTGCCCAGGCGGGTGCGATGCACCAGCCACATCAAGGCTGACATGATGAGCAACGCAATGACGACGATTGCGACCTGCACATCGTTCACAATGGCGCCGCCGAGCTGGTGCGAAGTGCTGCTGAACGGCAGCGGGAAGGAGTGGTATTCGCGCCCCCAGATCATCATCGCCAGATTCTGCAGCACGATGGAGACGCCGATGGCGGTGATCAGCGGTGCCAGACGCGGCGCGTTGCGCAACGGGCGATAAGCAATGCGCTCGATGCCATAGCCCAGCGCCATGCACACTGCCATCGCCGCCAGCAAGCTGAACAACACTGCCAGCACAGGCGCAAAAGCCGCCGCCAGCAAGATTTGCAACACGGTGAGCGCGATCATTGCGCCTATCATCACCACTTCGCCGTGCGCGAAATTGATCAGGCCGAGGATGCCATACACCATGGTGTAGCCCAATGCCACCAAGGCATAGACGCTGCCCTGCACCAAGCCATTGACGATCTGCTGAAGAAGAATTTCCACGGTTACGTTGGCGATCTATACAAAGAAAAAGCGACACACCCGGTGTCGCTTTGCCTGACTGCAAACCGGTTCACGGTTTGGCTGCGGGCGCGCCGCCCATCGTCTGTACGGCATGCCATTTCCCCTGACCCACCTGGTACACGGTGACTGCGCCCCCCTTGATATCGCCCTTTTCGTCGAAAGCGATCTTCGCCGTCACGCCATCCATCTCGGTCTTGCCTATCTCCGGCAGATATTTTTCGGGCTCGGCAGAGCCGGCCTTCTGCATCGCGGCGATCATCACGTTGACGGCGTCGTAGCAATACGGAGCATAAAGCTGGATAGGCTGATGAAAACGTTCTTCGTAACGCTTGGCAAAATCGCGCCCGCTCGGCATGTTGTCCAGCGGCACACCGGGCAGCGAAGCATATGCGCCTTCCGCCGCAGCGCCAGCCAATTCGATCAGCTTCGGCGTATACCCCCCGTCGCCCATCATGAATTGCGTCTTGACGCCCAATGCCCGCAGTTGCTTGATCATGGGCACGCCTTGCGGATCCATGCCGCCGAAGAACAACAGGTCGGGTTGCTTGCCTTTGATCGAGGTGAGTACCGCGGTGAAGTCCACCGCCTTGTCGGTGGTGTACTCGCGCACGATGATCTTTGCGCCATTGGCTTCGGCAGATTTGACGAATTCATCCGCCAGGCCTTGTCCATAGGCCGTGCGATCATCGATCACCGCGATCTGCTTTGCTCCCAGCACCCTGGCGGCGAACTCGCCCAGCGCCTTGCCTTGCTGGGCATCGTTGGACATCACGCGGAAAGCGGTCTTGTAGCCCTGGGCGGTGTATCTGACTGCGGTAGCGGAAGGCGATATCTGCGGAATCCCGTTCTTGAAGTAGATTGCAGAGGCGGGGATGGTGGTGCCGGAATTGAGATGTCCGATCACGCCATTTACTTTTGCATCCACCAGTTTCTGCGCCACGATGGTCGCCGTTTTCGGATCGGTCTGATCATCTTCGCTCAGCAGCTCGAAGTGCGCTTTCTTGCCGCCGATGGTCACGCCTCTGGCATTCGCATCATCGATCGCCATGCGCGTGCCGTTTTCATTGTCTTTGCCGATATGTGCCTGCGGGCCGGTGAGCGGGGCGGCAGCGCCGATCTTGATGACGAGTTCGCCCGCAGGCGCAGAGGCAGGATTCGATGCAGTCTCGCTCTTGCCACATCCGGCGAGTGCGATACCGAATGCGACAAGCAAGGCAGATTTATTGATCGACATGTTGAAATCCGGCGAATTGGCGAAGTTGCCCGATTATGCGTAGCCCCTCAACCCTTGTCAATTTGGCATTTCCAGACTGCAAAAAGCCGGCGCAGGCCGGCTCTTTCAGCTGCATCGTTGTAGCGTTACTTCGCCAGACCGAGGATGAATCTAACCAGCGTCTTGATGTCGGCGTCCGAGACCCGAGGGGAGTTTGGCGGCATGGGCATGGCACCCCACGCACCGCCGCCGCCCTTGGCGACCTTGGCGATCAGCTTGGCCTCCGCCCCTGCATCGCCCTTGTACTTCCTGGCGATATCCATCCAGGCTGGCCCTACCAGCTTCTTGTCGATTGCATGGCAGGAAGTACAGCTGCTCTTCTGCGCCAGTTCTGGCATATCGGTTGCCATGACAGAACCGGCGGCCATCATCAGGCTTGCTGCAGAAAGGATTTTCACCGCAAAGGGTTTCATGATTCCTCCAAATTGCTTGACTGATCGATCGTTCCGGACAAACCGGAAGCGATTGCCCTCTTCCCCTCTGGCGCACACCTCCAGCAGATACAAGAAGCGCGCGCTTTCAAAAACGAGGACGAATTTACTTTGCCAGGCTCAGTTCGAATTTCACCAGCTCCCTGATATCTGCATCCTTCACCGCCGGGGAATTGGCGGGCATGGGAACAGAACCCCAGTTGCCGGAGCCGCCATGGGAAACTTTCATGATCAACCCCTCGAGCAAGGGATATTCCTTACCCTTGTAGGTGTAGGTGGTCGCATTCTTGTATTTCTTGGAAACATCCATCCACGCAGGACCGACCACTTTATGGTCAATCGCATGGCATGCGACGCAGTTGTTCTTTTTGGCCAGTGGCGGCATGTCGGTTGCCAAAGCGGAACCTGTCGCCATCAGGCCTGCCACGGTGATCATGCTTACGACGATAGATTTCATGTTCTCTCCATTTTCAGATTGGACTGCCCAGTGATTCGTCTTTGGTTCCGGCGGCTTCGGATACTCCGCTGCCAGCGCGCACTCTCGCAATGGTGAGCCAGTAACGCCAATATGGCTGGCAACGTTGACACTCGCCGGTTGTGGTTAATCCGCCGTCTGCTCCAGCCAATTCAGCAGGTAGGCCCATTGCTCCAGTTCGCGTTGCGCCAGCGAGGGTGGCAGATCGAACAGCGTCCTGCCCTCGAAGGCGGCATTGACGTATATCTGCGCCTCGCGAAGATAAGCGAGGACCGGCATGTCCAGTCCTTTCAGGAACTGCTCCAGCGTAAGCGCCGCCCGGGTGCGTGGATCCATGCGCATGCCGACCACCCCGACGAATATCCTCCCTTTGCGCACGGTCTTCTCCTGATGCAGCACTTCCAGAAAATCCCGGCTGGCCTGGATGTCGAATGCGGAGGGCGCGATGGGCACGATCACCTTGTGTACCAACCTCAATGCATGCTCCAGATTCTTGCCGTGCAGCCCGGCGGGGGAATCGATCACCAGGCTATCGATGGGCGCATCCCTCCCGGCCTCGGCCTGCATCAATTCGATACCCGGGAGATGCCGCGGCCGGCTGGATAGCCATTGCGTGGCGGACTTCTGCCTGTCCAGATCGAGCATCGCCACGCGCTGCCCGCGCGAGGCCAGGTAACCGGCAATATTGGTGGATAACGTGGTCTTGCCACTGCCACCTTTGGGATTCGCAATCAGTATGGCTTTCACGTTACCGCCTTCCCCCGTTGAGTCTGCTATTCGCCCCGCCTGTGCCGCTGCATTATTTCTCCACCTGCGACACGTCGCGTACAGCGCCTTTGTCGGCACTGGTCACCATGGCAGCGTAGGCCCTGAGCGCGACAGACACCTTGCGCGCGCGTTCGGCGACCGGCTTCCAGGCCTTGCTGCCTTTCGCTTCCATCGCCACACGGCGCTTTGCCAAATCGGCATCGGAGATCGCCAGGTTGATTGTGCGGTTCGGGATGTCGATTTCGATGCGGTCTCCCTCCTGCACCAGGCCGATCGCCCCGCCACTCGCCGCTTCCGGCGAGACATGCCCGATGCTCAGACCGGAGGTGCCGCCGGAAAAGCGTCCGTCGGTGAGCAGCGCACACGCCTTGCCCAAACCTTTCGACTTCAGGTACGAGGTCGGATACAGCATCTCCTGCATGCCGGGTCCGCCCTTGGGGCCTTCGTAGCGAATCACCACCACGTCGCCTGCAACGATCTGGTCGGCCAGGATGCCGGCGGTTGCCGCATCCTGGCTCTCGAACACCCGTGCACGCCCGCTGAATTTCAGAATGCTCTCGTCCACCCCCGCTGTCTTGACGATGCAGCCGTCCAGTGCGATGTTGCCGTGCAATACCGCCAGGCCGCCATCGCTGGAATAGGCGTGCGCCTTGTCGCGGATGCAGCCCTTGGCGCGATCCACATCCAGCTCGGGATAGAGCATGGATTGGGAGAAGGCAATGGTCGTCGGGATGCCTCCCGGTGCGGCACGGAAGAATTTCTTCACTTCCTCGTTTTGCGTTTGCGCGATGTCCCACTGCCTGAGTCCGTCGCG
This sequence comes from Pseudomonadota bacterium, assembly GCA_021847165.1. Classification (GTDB taxonomy): domain Bacteria; phylum Pseudomonadota; class Gammaproteobacteria; order Burkholderiales; family Gallionellaceae; genus Sideroxyarcus. The sequence continues at coordinate 21,358 of JAJZUH010000003.1, read as the reverse complement.
CAGCGTCTTGCTATGCACCGTACTCACCTCGCCATGCAGCAAGCCTGCACGATCCAGCTCGCCCAGAATCGCCGCTATGCCGCCGGCACGATGCACATCTTCCAGGTGGTACTCGGACGAAGGCGCAACCTTGCACAGGGTCGGCACATGGCGTGACAGACGGTCCATGTCCTTCATGGTGAAATCCACCTCCGCTTCGCGCGCAATGGCGAGCAGATGCAACACGGTATTGGTAGAACCACCCATGGCGATGTCCAGCGTCATTGCATTTTCAAAGGCTTCGAAGGTGGCAATGCCGCGCGGCAACACCGAGGCATCGTCCTGCTCGTAATAGCGCCTGGCCAGATCGACAACCAGGCGACCTGCGCGCAGGAACAACTGCTTGCGCTCGGCATGTGTCGCCACCAGCGAACCATTGCCCGGAAGCGACAGCCCCAGCGCCTCGGTGAGACAGTTCATCGAGTTGGCGGTGAACATGCCAGAACAGGAGCCGCAAGTGGGACAAGCAGAACGCTCGATGGCGGCAACCTCCTCGTCGCTGACCCTGCTATCCGCTGCGGCAACCATCGCATCGATCAGATCCAAACCTTTGGTCTTGCCCTGCCAGCTGACCTTGCCTGCTTCCATCGGGCCGCCGGAAACGAACACCACCGGGATGTTCAGGCGCATCGCAGCCATCAGCATGCCGGGCGTGATCTTGTCGCAGTTGGAGATGCACACCAGCGCATCGGCACAGTGTGCATTGACCATGTATTCCACGCTGTCGGCGATCAGGTCGCGCGAGGGCAGCGAATACAGCATGCCGTCGTGCCCCATGGCAATGCCATCGTCGACTGCGATGGTATTGAATTCCTTGGCGATGCCGCCCGCCTTTTCGATTTCGCGCGCCACCAGTTGCCCCATATCTTTCAGGTGGACATGTCCGGGCACGAACTGGGTAAAGGAATTGGCGATCGCGATGATGGGTTTGCCAAAATCACCGTCAACCATGCCGGTTGCTCGCCACAAGGAGCGTGCGCCGGCCATGTTGCGGCCATGGGTGGAAGTACGGGAACGGTAGGCAGGCATGTTGTCTCTCTATGATAAAGATGAAGCACGTATAATCCGATGACTGATTTTACTCTATTCACTCCATGCTCGTTCACCCACAATTCGACCCCGTTGCCATCCATCTTGGATCATTCGGCATCCACTGGTATGGGCTGATGTACCTGCTCGGCTTCTTCTGCTTCATCTGGCTGGGCAGGCAACGGCTGCGCAGCCTGAACCGGCCGGGCTGGGATGCGAGATTCCTCGACGACCTGCTGTTCTACGGCGTGCTCGGCGTGGTACTGGGCGGACGCATGGGCGAGGTGCTGTTCTACAACCCCGGCTATTACTTCTCCCATCCGCTGAAGATCGTCGCGGTGTGGGAAGGCGGCATGTCGTTCCATGGCGGCTTTCTCGGCGTACTGGTGGCGATGGCGCTGTTCGCCCGCAGCCGCAATATCCGCTGGCTGGCACTCATGGACTTCATCGCCCCGCTGGTGCCGCCGGGTCTGGCTTTCGGGCGGCTCGGCAACTTCATCAACGGCGAACTGTGGGGGCGCCCCACCGATGTGCCCTGGGCCATGGTGTTCCCGCAAGCGGACAACATCCCGCGCCATCCTTCGCAACTGTACGAGTTCGCGCTGGAAGGCATCGCGCTATTCATATTGCTCTGGTGGTATTCCAGCAAGCCGCGCCCGGTCGGTGCCGTTTCGGGCCTGTTCCTGATCGGTTACGGCAGTTTCCGTTTCATCGGCGAGTTCACGCGCAATCCGGATGACGGCATCTTCGGCCTGATGACCTTCGGCATCAGCATGGGCCAATGGTTGAGCTTGCCGATGGTGCTCGCCGGCGCGGGGCTGATGGCCTGGTCCTATCGACGGGCGCAGGAAACGAATGGCAAAGCATAGCGAGCTGCACCCCATTGCATCGGCTGCGGCCGCTTCCTTGACACCCTCCCCCCCCTCCCAGATACTCCGCGCATCGCGTTAGTTAAGGCTGTCTGCTTTGGACGATTTCACTTTGGGTACGCTGTTCGTGACCCTGCTCCTGATCCTGCTGTGTTCCGGATTCTTTTCCGCTTCCGAGACCAGCATGATGGCGATCAACCGTTACCGCCTGAACCATCTGGTCAGGAAAGGCAACAAGAGCGCCAAGCTCACCGCAAGACTGCTGGCGCAGACAGACAAGCTGCTCGGCTCCATCCTGCTTGGCAACACCTTGCTCAACGTGGCAGCGGCAACGCTGGCAGAGATCATCGTGCTGCGCATGTTCGGCCACGACAACAGTACGGCGTTGCTGGTCGGCTCGCTGACCGTCACCTTTGCGATCCTGGTGTTCAGCGAGATCATGCCCAAGGTCATTGCGGCCAGTCATGCGGAGCGCGTGGCGCTGCCCTCCAGTTATGCATTGGCCGCCATCATCAAGCTGTTCTACCCGGTCGTCTCCATCGCCACCGCACTGGTACGCGGCATGTTGTGGCTATTGCGCATCAAGGTGCAGACCGATCACAGCCATCACAAACTGAGCCTGGAGGAATTGCGTTCGCTGGTGCTGGAGGCGGAGCATTTCCTGCCGCGCAAGCACCAGAAGATGCTGCTGAACCTGGTCGATCTGGAACGCGTCACCGTCAACGACGTGATGATTCCGCGCAACCAGATCGAGGCCCTGGATGCCGATGCCGACCCGGCCGAATTGCGCCAGCAGATCATCACCTGCCATCACACGCTGCTGCCCGTGTATGCACAGACACCGGGCAACGTCATCGGCATCCTGCATATCAAGCGCGTGCTGCCGCTGCTGCTGGAGGATACGCTGGACGCCGGACAATTCCGGGAGATCCTGCACGATCCCTATTTCATCCCCTCGGACACCCCCCTGCTCAAGCAATTGCAGCAATTCCAGGAGCGCCAGACGCGCATGGGACTGGTGGTGGACGAATACGGCGAACTGCTCGGTCTGGTTACGCTGGAGAACATCCTGGAAGAGATCGTCGGCGAGTTCACTACGCAATCTCCCACCCAGACCGGCAAGTTCCTGCGCCAGGACGACGGCAGCCTGTTGCTCGATGGGGGCAGCAGCCTGCGCGAGCTGAATCGCAAACTGGGCCTGCAGCTTCCGCTGGGAGACGCCAAGACCCTTAACGGTCTGATCCTGGAGCATTTGCAGGACATCCCGGAAGCCGGGACCAGCCTCAAGATCGGCAACTATCCGATCGAAATCATTCAGACCCAGGATCGGGCAGTCAAGGTTGCCCGGCTCTTCCCTGCGCGGAAAAACCAGCCTTTACAAAGAGGGTAAAGCCATGCATCATGCAAAAGTCCTTTATAATCTGGCGCATCGCGCGTGAAAACATCAACAGTTGGCAGACGGGCCGCCATGACGGCATCTGAATCGAGGTCACAGGATGGCTACAGCAAGATCTGACAAACCCAAAGAGCAGCAATACACCTGGGAAGGCAAGGACAAGGCCGGCAAGATCGTCAAGGGCGAGATGCGCGGCGCCGGCGAAGCCAGCGTGTCGGCGCACTTGCGCCGCCAGGGTATCACCGTCACCAAGATCAAGAAGAGTTCGAGGGGCGGCGGCAAGGTCACCGAAAAGGACATCACGCTGTTCACGCGCCAGCTCGCCACCATGCTGAAATCGGGCGTGCCTCTGCTGCAAGCCTTCGACATCGTCGGCAAAGGGCATGACAATCCTGCCGTCGCGCGTTTGCTGTTCGACATCAAGACCGATGTCGAGACCGGCAGCAGCCTGGAACAGTCGTTCCGCAAATTCCCGCTGTATTTCGACGACCTGTACTGCAACCTGCTCGGCGCAGGCGAAGCGGCCGGTATCCTGGACAGCCTGCTGGACCGCCTGGCAACCTACAAGGAAAAGATCCTGGCCATCAAGAGCAAGATCAAATCCGCCTTGTTCTACCCTGTTTCCATCATCGTGGTTGCGTTCGTCATCACCGCGGTGATCATGATCTTCGTGATTCCTGCCTTCAAGACGCTGTTTTCCAACTTCGGCGCCGATCTGCCCGGTCCGACCCTGGTCGTCATGTCCATCTCGGATTTCTTCGTGGCGTGGTGGTGGGCCATCTTCAGTATTGTCGGCGGCAGCGTGTACGGATTCTTCTACGCCTGGAAGCGCAACAAAACCATGCAGCGGCGCATGGACCAGCTGATGCTCAAGATCCCGGTGTTCGGGCCGCTGGTGCGCAAGGCTTCCATTGCGCGCTGGGCGCGCACCCTGTCCACCATGTTCGCTGCCGGCGTGCCGCTGGTCGAAGCCTTTGATTCCGTTGCCGGCGCTGCTGGCAACGCAGTGTATTCCGACGCCACCAAGGCTATCCAGCGCGAAGTGACCTCGGGCACCAGCCTGACCGTCGCCATGCAAAACACCGACGTGTTCCCCAGCATGGTGCTGCAGATGGTCGCCATCGGCGAAGAATCGGGCGCCCTGGACGCCATGCTGGGCAAGGTCGCGGACTTTTTCGAAGCCGAAGTCGACGATGCGGTGGAAGCCCTGTCGAGCCTGATGGAACCGATCATCATGGTAGTCCTCGGCACGCTGATCGGCGGCATGGTGGTTGCGATGTACCTGCCAATCTTCAAAATGGGCCAGGCCGTCAGCGGTTAAGCCACCGGACAACAACGGGCGCGGCGACTGCCGCGCCTTTTTTATATATGCAAGGTGATGCGATGCCGCCCCTGCTACGCACAAATCCACTGTCACTGTCTATGCGCCCCGCCGCTTCCGGACTACCCGCCGCCCAATATCGCTTCCTGCAATCTCCACCGGCACACCGGCCATGACCGAACTATTCCAGCTCTTTAAAGCAGAACCTCTCGTCTTCACCATTGCCTGCGGCCTGCTTGGCCTGGTTGTCGGCAGCTTTCTCAATGTCGTCATCCATCGCCTGCCCAGGATGATGGAACGCGATTGGCACGCACAGTGCGCCGAACTGAACGGGCAGTCGCCGGAACCCGTCCCGCGTTACAACCTGCTCGTACCGCGCTCCGCCTGTCCGCATTGCGGTCACGCCATCGGCGCCGCAGAAAACATCCCGGTTCTGAGCTACCTGCTGCTGCGCGGCAAATGCAAAGGCTGCGGCGCCGCCATCTCGCCGCGCTACCCCATCGTCGAAGCGGTCAGCGGCATCCTCAGCGCCTATACCGCCTGGCATTTCGGTTTCGGCATCGCCGCATTCGCGGCTCTCATGTTCATATGGGCATTGATCGCACTCACCTGCATCGATTTCGACACCCAACTGCTGCCGGATGACATCACGCTGCCGCTGCTCTGGCTCGGCCTGCTGCTCAACCTCAATGGCGTCTATACTTCATTGCCCAATGCCGTCATCGGTGCGGCTGCAGGCTACCTCTGCCTGTGGAGCGTGTACTGGGCATTCAAGCTCACTACCGGCAAAGAGGGCATGGGCTACGGCGATTTCAAGCTTCTGGCGGTCATCGGGGCATGGCTGGGCTGGCCGCTATTGCCGCTGGTCATCCTGCTTTCTTCCCTGGTCGGTGCCGTGGTCGGCATCGCACTCATCCTGTTCGCCAAACATGGCCGCAATATCCCCATCCCGTTCGGGCCTTACCTTGCCGGCGGCGGATTGATCGCGCTGTTCTGGGGGCAGGCACTGACGCAAAGTTACCTGCAGTTGCTGGCCCTGTGAGCTATCTGGTAGGCCTGACAGGAGGGATAGGCAGCGGTAAAAGCACCGTTGCCGATCTGTTCGCCTCGTTCGGCGTACGTATCGTCGATACCGACCTGATTTCGCATCAACTGACCCAGACCGGCGGGATGGCCATTCCGGCAATCCGGGCCGCTTTCGGGGCGCACTCCATCGATCCGGAGGGAGCACTCAATCGCAGCTGGATGCGCGCACTGGTTTTTGGCGACGTTGCCGCAAGGCAGCGCCTGGAAGCCATCCTGCATCCGCTCATCTTCGCCCAGGCCAGGCAGCTGGCCGATTCGCCCACCGATGCGCCTTACACGCTGGTCGTGGTGCCCCTGCTGTTCGAAAGCGGGCTTTATGCCGGCTGGCTGCGGCGTGTAATCACCGTGGACTGCCCGGAAAATGCCCAGATCGCCCGCACCATCCGGCGCAACAATCTGGACGAAGCCGCCGTGCGAGCCATCATGGCGCAACAGCTCAGCCGGACCGAGCGGCTGCGCCTGGCAGACGAGGTCATCGACAACGGCGGCAGCCTGGAACGCCTGAAAGAACAGGTCGTCGGGATGCACCGCCGTTTATCGGCTTTGGCCGCCGAAAGCAATTGACGCGATGCGGCGCTGCCTATATCTTTCGCAACCACCAAAACCCCGTCCCGGCTAGACGAATGTGATCAGTTACGAGTTTCCTCTCAACGAACGAGTGCGCACGATGCTGCGCCTGGAAGATCTCTTCTTCCGCATCAGCCGGTTCATCGAGAGCGACGAAAGCCCCGATCACCATGCCGCGCTCGGCGTGTTGTTCGAAATACTCGAAGTTGCCTGCCGCGCCGACCTCAAATCCGACCTGCTGCAGGAACTGGAGCGCCAGAAGAAGGCACTCAGCGCGCTGCACAACAACCCGGAAATACTGGAAGATGCGCTGGATGCAGTGCTCGGCGAGATCGAAGGCGCCAGCGCCAGATTGCTGGGCATGAGCGGCAAGATCGGCCAGCACCTGCGTGACGACGAATGGCTGATGGCGATCAAGCAGCGCGCCTGCATTCCCGGCGGCGTATGCGAGTTCGACCTGCCTTCCTATCACTATTGGCAGCATCTGGACGCCGAGCTCCGCCGCAAGAACCTGGATGACTGGCTGGCCCCCATGCTGCCGCTGCGTGACGGCATCACCATCCTGCTCAAGCTGTTGCGCGAGAATGGCAAGGTCCATCACTTCACCGCCTTTCATGGCAGCTTCCAGCAGATGCAGGGCGGCCGCGTGGCGCAGATGTTGCGCATATCGCTCAATGCCGAAATGCCCTGCATTCCCGAGGTCAGCGCCAACAAATACGCGCTCAATATCCGCTTCGTCGCAGCCAGTTTCGCAGCCAAGACCGCGCTGTACGACCGGGATGTCGCCTTCGACCTGACCTTCTGCTCCCTGCAATGAACAAGCCACCTGTCGTCGCCTGCCCGAACTGCGGCAAGGAAATGGTATGGGATACCGGCAACCGTTTCCGCCCGTTCTGCAGCGAGCGCTGCAAACTCATCGATCTGGGCAAGTGGGCAAATGAAGAATATCGCGTCGAACAACGCGAGCGGAATGCCGGCGATCAGGAAACCCAGGCCTGACGCAGCAAGGCAAGTCCGTGCGCGCCATGCTGCCACGCGGCCTGCATATCGCCCTCAACCAGTCCACCCAGGGCATATACCGGAATAGTCGCTCCCGCTGCGATCGCCGCAAACCCATCCCACCCCAGATGCGCCGCACCCGGATGCGATCTGGTCGGCAGCACCGGACTCAATAGCGCGAAATCGCAGCCCAAGGCCTGCGCCCGACGCAATTCCTCGGCATTGTGGCAGGAAGCCGCGCACCAGTCGGTTGCCGGCCTCTCCTTCAGTTCCGCCAGTTGTACCGAAGTCAGCTGCACGCCAGCAGCCCCGACTTCCTGTGCCAATGCCACATCGCCGTTGACCAGCAGCTTCGCACCGCATGCGCGGGCCAGTGTCGCCACGCTGAGCGCCAGTTCACGCAATTCGTTGCGCGGCATGTCTTTCTCACGCAACTGGACCAGCCGCAAGCCGGCATCCAGCCTGCATCTCAATTTTGCCAGGAACGTCTCCACCCCGAGTTCGGCGGCGTTGCTGATGGCATACAAATCCGGTAACTCCAATGCGCGCAGGATGGGAGCATTGGCAGGAAGCAGCGGCTCGACCGAAACCCTGCCCGGGTGTTGCCAGGCAAATTGCTGACCTTCATGCGGGTGCGGTTCGCCGCCCCAGGCTGTCACCCGAAAAAAACTCAATCGCACCGTCGCATGCGGGTAAGTGAATACACGGGTAAGCCACGGGTAGGTGGTTTGCACGACGATCCCCAGCTCCTCGCGCAGCTCGCGCACCAGCGCGTCCCGCACTGTTTCTCCCGGCTCCACCTTGCCGCCGGGAAATTCCCAGTAACCTGCCCATATCTTGTCCGCCGGACGCCGGGCCAGCAGGAAAGAGCCATCCGGGCGTTGCAATACTGCAGCGGCAACCTCGACGATTCTATTTTGCGACATGCCGTCCGCACCAATCCCTCGCAAACTGCCCCGCCACCCTGCCGCTCCTTGAGCCGCGCAGCAACGACCACTGCAATGCGGCCGTGCGCACTTCATCGGTGAGCCCGTGCTTCCATCCATGATGGTCGAGCCAGTGCGCTGCCACCGCCAGATAGTCGTCCTGCGCGAATGGATAAAACGATATCCACAGGCCAAAGCGCTCTGACAGGGACACTTTCTCTTCCACGCTTTCCGCCGGATGCACCTCGTCGCCGACATGCTTCGTGGCAAGGTTGTCCTGCATGTAATCCGGCATCAGGTGGCGGCGGTTGGATGTCGCGTAGATCAGCAGGTTGTCGGAAAATGCGACCAGGTCGCCGTCGAGCGCGGCCTTGAGCGATTGGTAGCCCGGTTCGGCATCATTGAAAGACAGATCGTCGCAATACAGGATGAAGCGCTCCGCACGCCCCTGCACCAGGCCGACGATATAGGACAGATCGATCAGGCCTTGCTTGTCGATCTGGATCACGCGCAGACCCTGGCCGGCATATTCGTTCAGCAAGGCTTTCACCAGCGACGACTTGCCCGTGCCACGGGCACCGGAGAGCAGCACGTTGTTCGCCGTGCCGCCGCGCACGAATTGCAGGGTGTTCTGCCGGATGCGCTGTTTCTGGTCGTCGATGCCGAGCAGATCGGTGAGCGCGATGCGCTGGAAATTGGGAACGGGATGCAGCGTGCGTTGCTGGTGATCCCAGCGAAAGGCGGCGGCAGACTGCCAATCCGGCACTTGCGGCTGTACGCCGGGCAGGATATTTTCCAGGCGCGCGAGCAGGCTTTCGGCGCGGGTAAGGAATTTGTCCAGCTTATCCATTTATACGATTCTTTCCGAATATCCGCCCGCTGCCCCCATGCACTTTCGACGGAACGCGGCAAAACGGGAGGTACCTTTCAGTTCCGGCGTAACATGCTCGCCCGGTCGGTTTGGTTACCGGATTCCCGCCCGCGTGAAAACGACGAATCAGCTGCGATAACTCGCGTTGATCTTCACATAATCGTACGAGAAGTCGCAGGTCCACAGCGTGGCATTCACCGCCCCCCGATTCAGCTCCACGCGAATGGTGATGTCGCTCTGCTTCATCACACGCTGTCCGTCTTCTTCCCGATAACTCGCGGCGCGGCCGCCGTGTTCCGCCACCAGCACATCATCCAGATACAGCTTCAGTCTCTCGACATCAAGATCGCCAACTCCCGCATATCCAATCGCAGCAAGAATGCGCCCGAGGTTGGGATCTGACGCAAAAAACGCGGTCTTTACCAAAGGCGAATGGGCAATGGCGTAGCCGATCTTCTTGCACTCGGCTTCGTCCTTGCCGCCTTCCACCTTGATGGTGATGAACTTGGTCGCCCCCTCGCCGTCGCGCACGATGGCCTGCGCCAGCACCGTGGCGACTTCGCTGACGGCAGCCTGCATCGCGGCGCGCTCGGCTTCACCGATCTGCACACCGCTTTTGCCGGTGGCGATCAGCATCAGCGCATCGTTGGTCGAGGTGTCGCCGTCGACCGTGATGCAGTTGAACGAACGATTGGCCGCCTCGCTTACCATCTGCTGCAGCAAGGGCTGCGCGATGGCGGCATCGGTGGCGATGTAGCCCAGCATGGTGGCCATGTTGGGGTGGATCATGCCGGAACCTTTCGAAATCCCGGTGACGGTGACCGTCTTGCCGCCGATCAGTATTTGCTTCGACACGGCCTTGGCGACGATGTCGGTGGTCATGATGGCGTGGGCGGCATCGAACCAGTTGTCTGCCTTCAGGTTGGCGATGGCTTGCGGCATGCCGGCGACGATCCTGGCGACGGGCAGCGGCTCCATGATGACACCGGTGGAATACGGCAACACCTGCTCAGGCGCACAGCCCAGCAGTTGCGCCAGCTCGGCGCAGGTTGTACGCGCGGCCGCCATGCCTTGCTCGCCGGTGCCGGCGTTGGCGTTGCCGGTGTTGACCACCAGAGCGCGGATCCCCTTGCCTGCAGCAAGATGTGCTTTGGCCACCGTAACCGGAGCTGCACAGAAGCGGTTGGTGGTGAACACGCCGGCGACGGTCGCCCCCTCGTCCAGCTTGATAATCAGCAGATCCTTGCGGTCGGCACGTTTGATGTTTGCCTCGGCAACACCCAAAGAAACACCCGCAACAGGCAGCAGTCGTGCCGCGACGGGCGCAGAGAGATTCACCGGCATTGCGGACTTCCTTTAGTAACGGCCGTGGGTTTGATGGATATAGTTGCTCATCTCGACGGATTGCATGTTCATGCGGCGCACGATGCCATGCGTATGGCGCACGATGCCGCGCATTACGTAATACACGATGGCGGGCTGCGTGTTCAGCAACGATTCGAACTTGGAGCGTTCCAGCAACAATACCTTGCAATCGGTCTTGGCGACCACAATCGCGCTGATCTGCGCAACATTGCCACCGACAAAAGTGATGATGCCAGCCAGATCGCCAGGCTGGAGCAAGTGCAGCGTAGCCTGCTCGCCGCCCACGTTGGCGTTCGCCTCGACCTCGCCGTTGGCCAGAATGATCAGGGCGTTCTTCAGCCTGTCATCGCCGGGCTGCACCAGAACGTCGCCCGCCTTGTATTCCTTGATCTCGATGATGCGCGCCAGCGATTCGATCTCGGCGTCGCGCAGTTCCTCCGTGAGCGTGGAGTTATGCAAGGTCTGTATGATCAGGTCTTCTTTTGTCATTCTCAATCCCCCAGAAGTTGGTGCATCAATTCAATCTGCCGTGACACTGCTTGTATTTCTTGCCTGAACCGCAAGGACAGGGATCGTTGCGGCCGACCTTTTCGGCTCCGCGCACAAACGGCTTGTGTTCGGCTTCCTGCCCGTCGGACGAAGCCAGCGCCTCCTCGTAATCGGCGTGATGATACTGTACATTTTCCGGCACGTGGGGCACTTCCGCCGCTGCCACATCCGCCTCGCTGCGGATCTGTACATTCATCAATGTCTGCGTCACATCGCGCTTGATCGCTTCCAGCATGGTAGCGAACAGTTCGAACGCTTCGCGCTTGTATTCCTGCTTGGGGTTCTTCTGTGCATAGCCGCGCAGATGGATGCCCTGGCGCAGGTGATCGAGCGCGGCCAGATGCTCGCGCCAGTGCTGATCCAGGCTCTGCAGCATGACGATGCGCTCGTAACCGTGCATCACCTCTGCGCCGACCTGGTCGACCTTGGCCTGGTATTGCTGCCGCCCGGCTTCGGCCACGCGCTGGTGCAGCCCGTTTTCGTCGAGCGTCTTGTCCTCCTCCAGCCATTGCACCACGGGCAGGTGCAACTGGAATTCGGCGGCCAGCGCCTTCTCCAGGCCGGGCGCATCCCATTGCTCCTCCATGCTGCCGTGCGGAATATATTCCGCAATGGTGTCGGACAGCACGCCTTCGCGCATCGCGCCGATAGTGTCAGAGATATCCGTGCTTTCGAGCAGTTCGGTGCGCTGCTGGTAGATCACCTTGCGCTGATCGTTGGCAACATCGTCGTATTCCAGGATCTGCTTGCGCATGTCGAAGTTGCGCGCCTCCACCTTGCGCTGCGCATTCTCGATCGCGCGCGTCACCCAGGTGTGCTCGATCGCTTCGCCTTCAGGCAGCTTGAACCTGTTCATGATCGCCGCCACCCGGTCGGAAGCGAAGATGCGCAGCAACGGGTCTTCCAGCGACAGGTAGAAACGGCTGGAACCGGGATCGCCCTGGCGGCCGGAACGGCCGCGCAACTGGTTGTCCACACGCCGCGATTCGTGGCGCTCGGTACCGATGATATGCAGGCCGCCGCTGGCGATGACCTGCTCATGGACTGGCTGCCACTCGGCGCGCAACTGTGCGATGCGCTGCTCCCTGGTGGCGGCATCGAGGCTCTCGTCCATGCGCACCAGCTCGATGGGCTTCTCCACATTGCCGCCCAGCACGATGTCGGTTCCGCGGCCGGCCATGTTGGTGGCGATGGTGATCATCTTTGGCCGCCCGGCCTGCGCCACGATCTCGGCTTCGCGCGCGTGCTGTTTGGCGTTCAACACCTGGTGCGGCAACTTGGCCTTGTCCAGCAATCCGGACAGCAGCTCCGAGGTCTCGATCGAAGTGGTACCCACCAGCACAGGCTGGCCGCGCTCATAGCAGTCGCGCACATCGGCAATCACCGCCGCGTATTTTTCCTTTGCGCTGAGATAGACCTTGTCCATCATGTCCTTGCGCACCGTGGGACGATGCGGCGGAACGATGACGGTTTCCAGGTTGTAGATGGACTGGAACTCGAACGCCTCGGTGTCTGCCGTGCCGGTCATGCCGGACAGCCTGTTGTACATGCGGAAATAGTTCTGGAAGGTGATCGAGGCCAGCGTCTGGTTCTCCTTCTGGATCGCCACGCCCTCCTTGGCCTCCACCGCCTGGTGCAATCCGTCCGACCAGCGCCGCCCGGACATCAGGCGGCCGGTGAATTCGTCCACGATCACCACTTCGCCATTCTGCACCACATAGTGCTGGTCGCGCAGGAACAAGTTGTGCGCGCGCAAGGCGGCATACAGGTGGTGAATCAGCGTGATGTTGGCGGGATCGTACAGGCTGCCGCCAATCGGCAGCATGCCGGCTTGCGCCAGCAGGCGTTCGGCGTTCTCGTGCCCTGATTCGCTCAGCAAGATCTGGTGGTTCTTCTCGTCGACGTAATAATCGCCCGGCGCATTCTCATCCGCCTGCCGCGTCAGCCTGGGTGCCAGCTTGTCCATCGCCAGATAGACTTCGAGATTGTCTTCCGCCTGTCCGGAGATGATCAGCGGCGTGCGCGCTTCGTCGATCAGGATGGAGTCCACTTCGTCGACGATGGCGAAGTTCAGGCCGCGCTGGAAGCGCTCTTCGGCGCTCGCCGCCATGTTATCGCGCAGGTAGTCAAAGCCGAATTCGTTGTTGGTGCCGTAGGTGATGTCGGCGCCATAGGCAGCCTGTTTGTCCGCATGCTCCATGCTTGTGAGGATGACACCGACGGAAAGACCCAGGAACCGGTACAGCTTGCCCATCCATTCGGCATCCCGGGCAGCCAGGTAATCGTTCACCGTCACCACGTGTACGCCCTTGCCCGAAAGCGCGTTCAGGTAGGCCGGCAGGGTCGCCATCAGGGTCTTGCCTTCGCCGGTGCGCATCTCCGCAATCTTGCCGTAATGCAGCACCATGCCGCCGATCAGCTGTACATCGAAGTGGCGCATCTGCAGGGCGCGTTTGCCGCCTTCGCGCACCACGGCGAACGCCTCCGGCAGGATCGCATCCAGCGATTCCCCCTGTTGCACTCTTTGCTTGAACTCTGCCGTCTTGCCGCGCAGACCGTCGTCCGAAAGCACGGCCATTTCCGCTTCCAATGCATTGATGCGTGCGACGGTCTGGCGGTACTGCTTGAGCAGGCGGTCGTTGCGGCTACCGAATACGGACTTCAATATTTTTGAGATCATGCTGTAATTTTCTTCTGTACTGCCATCGAACAAATAAAAAAGGGTGAGGCACACACCTCACCCTTCTGCAAAATCTGTAAGGTCAGCTTCTGGCTTTTTCCAGAAAGCGGACCGGATTCTGGGCGATGCCTTTGTATCTCACTTCAAAATGCAGATGTGGCCCCGTGGATCTGCCCGTACTGCCCGACAGCGCGATCTCCTGACCGCGCCGCACCATCTGCCCGACCGAAACCAGCAGCTTGGACGCGTGCGCGTAGCGCGTCACCACATCGTTGCCATGGTCGATCTCGACCATATTACCATACTGCGGGTGCGTATCCGCATACACCACCACCCCGCCGGCAGAGGCATGGATTACCGTGCCTTCCGGAACCATGTAGTCCACGCCTTCGTGCATGGCATTCTTGCCGGTGAACGGATCGATGCGCCAGCCGAAATTGGAGGAATACCAGGCCTCGTTGATCGGTGCGACAGAAGGCAACAGCTTTTTGCTCAGCTTGTCCTGCATCAACAGGGTCTCCAGCGCCACCAGTTTGTCGCTGCGATCGCTCAGCAAGGCGTTCAATTCCACCAGTTGCTGATCCATGCTGGACAGGGAAACCTGCTGTTGCAGGGCGGCAGGCAGATACGGCCCGCCTTGTGCTGGCGATTTATCGAACGAGAACTCTTCCGGTTTCATGCCCGTCAGCTTGGCGAGACGCGCGCCCAGTCCATTCAGGCGCATCACCTGCGCCTGCATCTGCCCCAGACGCATGGCCAGGGTATCCAGGCTTTTGTGCATGAACGCCTCCTGCTTCTGCAGCTCGTCCTCCTGCGCGCTGGCCAGCCAGTTGCGCAATTCGTTCCCCATCATGTTGGGCTGGAATCGCACGATGGCATATTGCGCCGCCAGCACGGCCGCGACGAACATGGCCGCAGCCAGCATGGCCAGCAAGGCCACATGTGTCCCCGTCAGCGTAATGCTGCGCGCTTTTGCAAACCGATTGGAAACTAGAATAATATTCACATATTCCCCCTATTGACCCTGTCCTGTGGAACCTAGCGTGCCGAACCGTTTGAACGCCTTCCTGGGCTCCAGCCCGGAACTGCGACAGCTGTCGAGCTCAGCCAGGCAGCTCATGGCACTGCAGCGGATGTATGCCTCTATCGCGCCGCCATCCCTGCAGCATAGCAGCCGCGTATTACAGTTCCGCCATCAACTCCTGTCGATCAGCGCCGACAACGGCGCGGTGGCAGCCAAGTTGCGCCAGATGACCCCGGAACTTATTTCCCTTTTTCAAGCAAGGGGATGCGAGGTTACTGGAATTCAAATTCGGGTGCAAGTGACGAGTCCGCCGCGCGCCCGGCAGCCGAAAGCGCGCAAACTGGGCAAAACGGCGCAGCAGGCGCTGGACCAGCTGAACGCAACCCTGGCCGATTCTCCACTGAAAACCGCCTTGCGACGCCTGTCAAAACGAGGATGATTTATTAAAAATCAACGAACTGCATTTAACGCATTCGCTCAGACCAGCACCCTCCAGGCCACCAGTCCATATCGCTCAAGCAGGTAAAGCGCACCAAACACCATCAGCACATAAACCATAAAGCGCACCACTTGCCAGACGAAGCGCGGGTAGCGTCGATCCCCCGTAACCAGATAAAGGGCCGCGGACGAGGCAATCAGCAATATGGACAACAGCAATGCGAAGCGGATCAGCATCGCCGGCAAAGGTTCAAGCCGGTTGTAATTGCAACCGCAGGAAATCCGGGGCTTCTTCCGGCTTTTCGAACGTGGTGAACTCCCACGCCGTTTCGTCCGCGAGCAAGGCCCGGCATAACGCATTATTCAAGGCATGACCGGACTTATAGCCGGAAAATGCACCAATCAGAGGATGTCCGAGCAGGTAAAGGTCGCCTATCGCATCCAGCACCTTGTGTTTGACGAATTCGTCCTCGAAACGCAGCCCGTCCGGATTGATAACGCGATACTCGTCCATCACGATGGCGTTATCCAGGCTGCCGCCCAGCGCCAGCCCCTGCGAACGCATGTATTCCACTTCCTGCATGAAACCGAAAGTGCGGGCGCGGCTCACTTCCTTTATATAGGAATGTTCGCCCAGATCGATCGTCACGTTCTGTTTGGTGTTGGCAAACACCGGATGGGCAAAGTTGATGGTGAAGTTCAGCTTGTAACCGTTGAATGGCTCAAAACGCACCCATTTGTCGCCATCCTTCACTTCTATGACCTTCTTGATGCGGATGAACTTCTTGGCCGCCGCCTGCTCGACGATGCCCGCCGATTGCAGCAGAAAGATGAAAGTCCCGGCGCTGCCATCCATGATGGGCAGTTCCGAACTGGTCAGCTCGACGATGGCATTGTCGATGCCCAGACCGGCGAACGCCGACATCAGGTGTTCGACCGTCGCCACGCGCGCACCATGCGCCTCAAGACAAGTGGAGAGGCGCGTGTCATGCACCGCATGCGCCTCGGCGCGGATATCCCCCGAGTCAGGCAGATCGACGCGACGGAACACGATGCCGCTGTCGACGGCAGCCGGGCGCAAGGTCAGATAGACCTTCTCACCGGTGTGCAGACCGACCCCCGTCGCCTGCACTGTCGTTTTCAGTGTGCGCTGCTTGACCATTTGACCTGACCTGACAAAACGGACGCGAAGTTTAACACAGACGGGGAGCCCGTCCGTCGCCGCTTCGCCCCGGTTCAGTCGGCCTGCTTGCGCAGGAACGAAGGGATATCCAGCGGATCGACGCCGGATTGCTTCATCGCCTCGACCGCTTCGCGGTGCCGCCCGGTCCGAATCACTGCCGGCATGTCCAGCTCGTTGTAGTTCACCATCGGTGCATCGTGCGTCCCGGTGCGCTGCTGCTTCTCGTACGCCAGCACCGGTTTCGGCTGCTTGCGCGCCAACGGTGCGCCCAGCCCGGTGGCCACGATGGTCACGCGCATCTCGTCGCCCATCGATTCGTCGAACACCGAACCGACGATCACGGTGGCTTCCTGTGCCGCAAACTGGAAGCAGTTCATCACTTCATGCAGCTCTTCCAGCGTCAGGCTGCTGCTGGACGTGATGTTGACCAGCACACCACGCGCACCGGACAGATCGACATCCTCCAGCAACGGGCTGGCGATAG
Source organism: Pseudomonadota bacterium (assembly GCA_021847165.1). GTDB lineage: Bacteria > Pseudomonadota > Gammaproteobacteria > Burkholderiales > Gallionellaceae > Sideroxyarcus. Next base: position 4,532 of record JAJZUH010000003.1, on the reverse strand, counting down.
CCTGCTCGGCAGCACGCTGCGCACGGCCTTCGCCGGCTGCGGAAGCTGCGCCCATCATCGCCATGCCGTTCTCGGACATCAGCGTGCATACGTCGGCGAAGTCCACGTTCACCATGCCCGGCACGTTGATCACTTCGGCGATCCCGGCCACCGCTCCCTGCAGCACGCCATTGGCCGCCTTGAAGGCTTCCGGCAAGGTGGTCTTGCCGCCCAGCACTTCCATCAGCTTGGCGTTCGGCACGATGATCAGCGAATCGACGTAGGCGGCCAGCTCCTCGATGCCGCTCTGCGCCAGCGTCATGCGCTTGCCTTCGAACACGAATGGCTTGGTCACCACGGCCACGGTGAGGATGCCCATCTCCTTGGCCACCTGCGCTACGATCGGGGCCGCACCAGTGCCGGTGCCGCCGCCCATGCCGGCCGTGATGAATACCATGTTCGCACCGTTGATGATCTCGGAGATGCGCTCGCGGTCCTCGATCGCCGCAGCCTGCCCGATCTCGGGTTTTGCACCCGCGCCCAGCCCTTTGGTCAGGTTCGCACCGATCTGCAGTTGCACGCGCGCCTTGCTGCGGCGCAATGCCTGGGCGTCGGTGTTGATGGCGATGAATTCGACGCCCTGTACTCCCTGATCGATCATGTGATCGACGGCGTTGCCGCCGCAACCGCCCACTCCCACCACCTTGATCACTGCGCCTTGCGGCTGAGCATCCATTAGTTCAAACATGTTTATTCTCCTTTTCTAAATTGCAAAACCGACCCTGAACCGATACCACTAAAAATTACGCTGAAACCACGTCTTCATACTGGCCAATACATCCCCGAACGAACCCGAATTGACACGCGCCACCTCGTCACGCTTGTGCTGCTCCAGGCCATACAACAGCAGACCGACGCCCGTCGCATAGCGCGGCGTTTTCACCACATCCGACAATCCTCCGATGCTGCGCGGCACGCCCATGCGCACCGGCATATGGAAAATCTCCTCGCCCAGCTCGACCATGCCCTGCATGGCGCTGCTGCCCCCGGTGATGACCACGCCGGACGAAAGCAGATCCTCGAAGCCGCTGCGGCGCAGCTCCTGCTGCACCAGCGAATACAACTCCTCCACACGCGGCTCGATCACTTCCGCCAGCGTCTGCCGCGACAGCATGCGAGCGCCGCGCTCGCCCACGCCCGGCACTTCGATCGGCGCATCGTTGGCCAGCTGGCGCAGGGCGCAGCCGTATTTGATCTTGATGTCTTCCGCATCCTTGGTCGGCGTACGCAAAGCCATCGCGATGTCGTTGGTGATCTGGTCGCCGGCGATGGGAATCACCGCCGTGTGGCGGATCGCGCCGTTGGTAAAGATCGCCACATCGGTGGTGCCGCCCCCGATATCCACCAGACACACGCCCAGTTCCCTTTCGTCGTCTGCCAGCACTGCCTTGCTCGATGCCAGCGGCTGCAGGATCATCTCGTTCACTTCCAGACCGCAGCGATGGATGCACTTCAGGATGTTCTGCACCGCCGCCACCGCCCCGGTGACGATGTGCACCTCGACTTCGAGCCGCATGCCGCTCATGCCCAGCGGCTTCTTGATGCCCTCCTGTCCGTCGATGCTGAACTCCTGTTCCAGGATATGCAGTATCTGCTGGTCCCCCGGTAGGCTGATCGAGCTGGCCGTCTCCACCGCGCGCACGATGTCGGTGTGCGCGACTTCCTTGTCCTTGATCTTGATCATGCCGTTGGCATTGGAACTGCGGATATGGCTGCCCGCGATGCCGGTATAGACCTCGCGTATCTTGCAATCGGCCATCAGTTCGGCTTCCTCCAGCGCGCGCTGGATCGCACCGACGGTAGCGTCGATGTTCACCACCATGCCCTTCTTCATGCCGGAGGATTCGTGCATGCCTGCACCGATCACCTCCAGCGTGCCTTCCGGCCTGATCTCGGCCACGATGCACGCGATCTTCGACGTACCGATATCCAGCGCCACGACCAGATTCTTGTTTTCCCTGTTCTTGCTCATCGTTATCCCCTTGCCACACCTTCAAACATTTCCACCCGGCAGATATGCCGCAAATCCGTTGCGGTAACGCAGATCCACATGTTTCACCGGCCGCGCCAGCGCGTACAGGCTGTACGGATAGACCTTCACAAAGCGCGCCAGCCGCTGCTGCATCTCATCCCGCCCCAATTCCAGCACCAAGCCGCTGTCCAGCCTGACCTGCCATGCGAACCGCGGCGACAGGCTGATCTGCGCGATCTGCTGCTTCATCGGTTGCAGCGTCGCGCTCAGCTCGCCGTACATCTGCGTCACCTGCGCCGAGGTATCGGGCTGGCCGATGAAATCGGGCAGGACCTGCTCCGAGCTCCCGGCAAACACCTCGCCGTGCGTGTTCACCAGTTCCTTGCCGTTCCAGTGCGCCAGCGCGACCTGCTCTTCCACCTCCACTTGCAGGCTCCACGGAAACTTGCGCCGCACGCTCACCTTGCGCACCCACGGCAGTTTCTCGAAAGCCTGCCGCGTCTGTTCCAGATCGACGGTGAAGAAATTGCCGCTCACCTGTTCGTGCACCACTTTCTCCAGCAGTTCGACCGGGACGCGTTGCGGCGCCTGTGTCAACTCCACCGCGCGCAGCGGAAACACCGGCAGGCGCAGCACATAACGCACCGCCCCATACAGCACCAGCGCCAGGCTGAGGCCGAACAAGGCATTGGCGATGTTGCGCAGCAGTGGTGCGTTATCCCACATGCGCCCCCTCCAGCACCTGCAATACCAGTTGTTCGAAGCTGATGCCCGCCTGCCGTGCCGCCATCGGCACCAGGCTGTGATCGGTCATGCCGGGCGAGGTGTTCACCTCCAGCAGATACGGCTTGCCGTCTTCGCCGCGCAGAAAATCCACGCGCCCCCAGCCCTGCCCGCCGATCAGCGCGAAGCCGAGTTGCGCCAGATGCTGCATCTCGCCTTCCTGTTCCGCGCTCAAGCCGCATGGGCACAGATAGCGCGTGTCATCCCGCAGGTATTTCGCTTCGTAATCGTAGAACTCGTTCGCCGGTTCGATCTTGATCACCGGCAGCGCCCGTCCGTTGAGGATCGCGGCGGTGTATTCGCCGCCGCCGATGAACCGCTCGGCAAGCACCAGTTTGTCGTGCTTCGCCGCCTCCGCATATGCGGCCTGCAAATCCTCCGCGCGCTTCACCTTGCTGATGCCTACGCTCGATCCCTCGTTCGCAGGCTTCACGAACAGCGGCAGCCCCAATCGTTGCGCCACCCCCGCCCAGTCGCTGCGTTCGGTCAGCATCTCGTAATCCGGGATGGGCATGCCCGCGGCCTGCCATACCAGCTTGGTGCGCCATTTATCCATCCCCAGTGCCGATGCCATCACCCCGCTGCCGGTATAGGGGATGCCCATCAGCTCCAGCGCGCCCTGCACGGTGCCGTCTTCACCGAAACGCCCATGCAATGCGATGAACACGCGATCGAACCGCTCTTTCCTGAGTTCGGACAATTCGCGCTGCGCCGGGTCGAACGCATGCGCATCGACACCGCTGCGCTGCAGCGCTGCCAGCACCGCGCTACCGCTCTTCAGCGACACCTCCCGCTCGGCTGAGCGCCCCCCGAACAGCACCGCCACTTTTCCAAACTTGCTCAAATTCGTTCTCCCACTATCCTGACTTCGGGGTGCAGTTCGACCCCCGTCCGTCCCAGCACCGTCTGCCGCACTTCTTCGATCAGGCTCTCGATGTCCGCCGCCGTCGCCTCGCCCACGTTCACGATGAAGTTGGCATGCTTCTCCGACACCTGTGCGCCGCCGACCCTGCGTCCCTTCAATCCGCAGCCTTCAATCAGCTTCGCCGCATGCCCGCCCGGCGGATTGCGGAACACCGAACCCGCGTTCGGCAATTGCAACGGTTGGCTGGCCCCGCGCTTTTCCATCAAGGCCTTGATCTCCTTGCGCGCCGCCTCGACATCGCCGCGCTCCAGTTGCAGCCAGGCACCGACAAAGAACTCGTTGCCCGCATTGCGCAGCGCCACATGCCGGTAGCCGATCTCATAGTCTTGCGCCGTGCGCTCCAGCAGTTCGCCGCGCCGTGTGAGCACCTGAACGCGCCGCACCAGGTTCCACGTCTCGCCGCCATAGCACCCGGCATTCATCGCCAGCATGCCCCCCAGGGTGCCGGGGATGCCGACGAAGAACTCCGCACCGCACAGATGATTCGAGGCGGCGAAACGCGCCAGCTTGGCCCCCGCCACGCCCGCCTGTGCGTAGATGATGTTGTCGCCATCCATGCGCAGTTCGGTCAGCGCGCCCACCATCAGCAGCACCGTGCCGTTCAATCCGCCATCCCGCACCAGCAAGTTGCTGCCGAGACCGACTGCGATCAGCGGCTCGTCCGCCGGCACCAGCTGCAGAAAGCGTTGCAGGTCGGCCAGGTCGGCCGGCCGGTACATGCGCTTTGCCCTGCCTCCCGCACGCCAGCTGGTATGGCGCGACATGGGTTCGTCGTGGAGCATTTCTCCGCGCAACCCCTCCGTGCTGAACTGT
>JAJZUH010000138.1:2023-5137 GCA_021847165.1 Pseudomonadota bacterium | reverse complement strand
CTGCTTGATCGGCAGCTTGTATTTCTTGGCGAAACCGAAGTCGCGCTCGTCGTGCGCCGGCACCGCCATCACGGCCCCTTCGCCATAGCCCATCAGCACATAGTTGCCGACCCATACCGGCACCTGTTCTCCGGTGAGCGGGTGGGTGACCTTCAGGCCGGTGTCCATGCCCTTCTTTTCCATGGTGGCGATGTCGGCTTCGGCCACGCCGCCGTGTTTGCACTCCTCGATGAAGGCGGCAAGTTTGGGGTTGTTCTGCGCGGCATGGCTGGCCAGCGGATGCTCGGCCGCTACCGCGACGAAGGTGACGCCCATGATGGTGTCGGCGCGCGTGGTGTACACCCACAGCTTGTCCTGCTTGCCGTCCAGTTCGTACGGGAAGGCGAAGCGCACACCGTAGCTCTTGCCGATCCAGTTGGCCTGCATGGTTTTGACCTGCTCCGGCCAGCCCGACAGCGTGTCCAGGTCCTGCAGCAGTTCGTCGGCATATTGCGTGATGCGGAAGAAATACATCGGGATGTCGCGCTTCTCGACCACGGCGCCCGAGCGCCAGCCGCGCCCGTCGATCACCTGTTCGTTGGCCAGCACGGTGTTGTCCACCGGGTCCCAGTTCACCGTCGCGGTCTTTTTATAGATGACGCCCTTCTTGAACAGGCGCGTGAACAGCCATTGTTCCCAGCGGTAATAGTCGGGCTTGCAGGTGGTGACCTCGCGCGACCAGTCGATGCCCAGGCCAAGCGACTTCAGCTGCTTCTTCATGTACTCGATGTTGGAATAGGTCCATGCGGCCGGCGGCACGTTGTTCGCCATCGCGGCATTCTCGGCCGGCAGGCCGAACGCGTCCCAGCCCATCGGCTGCATCACGTTGTAGCCCTTCATGCGGTGGTAGCGGCTCAGCACGTCGCCGATGGTGTAGTTGCGCACATGGCCCATGTGCAGCTTGCCGGACGGATAGGGGAACATCGACAGGCAATAGTATTTCGGTTTGCTGCTGTTTTCATCGGCGCGGAACGCGTGTCCGGTCTCCCACTGGTGCTGGGCGGCGGCTTCGATCTCTTTGGGTGAGTAGTTTTGTTGCATGATGAACGTCGTTTTATGGGTGCTGAGCGAAAATAGGCCGACATTATATCGGTAAGGCGGCCGCTTGCAGTGATCAGTTGACCCCCCGTTAGCCGCAAAGTGGCTGTTCTGCTAGAATCGCCGTCCAAAATTTTTATTCATATCGTTCAGGAGAGTGGCTTATGTCCAGTAAACATCCCGTTATTGCCGTCACCGGCTCGTCCGGCGCCGGCACGACCACCGTCAAGCGCGCGTTCGAGAATATCTTCCGCCGCGAGAAGATCAGCGCCGCCGTCGTCGAGGGCGACAGCCTGCACAGCCTGGATCGCATGGCGTTCCGCGCTGCCGCAGCCGAAGCCGGCAAGAACGGCAACCCGTCCTTCAGCCATTTCGGCCCGGAAGCCAACCACTTCGCCAAGATCGAAGAGACGTTCAAGACCTACGGCGAGACCGGCATGTGCAAGCGCCGTTACTATGTGCACAGCGACGCCGAGGCCGCGGAACACAACAAGCATTTCAACCTGACCGACCTCAAGCCTGGCGTGTTCACGCCGTGGGAAGACATCGAGAAGGATACCGACCTGCTGTTCTACGAGGGCCTGCATGGCCTGGTGAAGGACGACCAGCACGATGCGAGCAAGTACGTGGATCTGGGCATCGGCGTGGTGCCGGTGGTCAACCTCGAGTGGATCCAGAAGATCCACCGCGACAAGGCCGAGCGCGGCTACTCGGCCGAAGCGACCGTGGACACCATCCTGCGCCGCATGCCGGACTACATCAAATACATCACCCCGCAGTTCTCGCGCACGCACATCAACTTCCAGCGCGTGGCCACGGTGGACACGTCCAACCCCTTCATCGCGCGCGACATCCCTACGCCGGACGAGAGCTTCGTGGTCATCCGCTTCCGCGATCCCAAGGGCGTGGACTTCCCCTACATGCTCAACATGATCCCGAACTCGTTCATGTCCCGCGCCAACACGCTGGTGGTGCCCGGCGGCAAGATGAGCCACGCGATGGAGATCATTCTTGCGCCGATCATGCACGACATGATCCAGAAAAAGAAGAAGCAATAGTCTGCAGCAAGAAGCGGACAGCGGACGGGGAAGCGGAAGCGCTTCCCCGTTTTGTTTTGATGCGATTCCCTGAAATTGATTTGGCTGCGCCGCTGCGCCACAATGAACGCGTTATTCGCAATGCTGGAGGTTGAGGTGGCCGATTCTGATTTCGACCGGATAAGGAAACAGGTACGCCAGTTCGTCGTCGAGCGCGACTGGGACCAGTTTCATTCGCCCAAGAACCTGTCCATGGCGCTCATCGTCGAGGCCGCCGAGATGGTCGAGCATTTCCAGTGGCTGACCGAAGCGCAGAGCTGCAACCTGCCGCCGGAAAAACTCGCCGAGGTCGAGCAGGAGCTGGCGGACATCCAGGTTTACCTGATCAGCCTGGCGGAGAAACTGAAGCTGGATATCGTCGCTGCCGTGGAGAAGAAACTGGTGCTGAACGCCGAGAAATATCCGGCGGAACAGGTGCGCGGCAGCGCCAGAAAATACACCGAGTACAAGGACAAGGCCCGGAAATAAGTCGCGGACCGCCCGACACGCCGCGAGGGTGTGGGATAATCCCGGCATGAATTCCACCCTGCTTTCCGGCCTCAATCCCGAACAACGTGCCGCCGTCGAACTCCCCGCCCAGTCTGCGCTGATCCTGGCCGGCGCGGGCAGCGGCAAGACGCGCGTGCTGACCACGCGCATCGCCTGGCTGATCAGTACCGGGCAGGTGTCGCCGTCCGGCATCCTCGCGGTGACTTTCACCAACAAGGCGGCCAAGGAGATGGTCACGCGGCTGTCGGCGATGCTGCCGATCAACACGCGCGGCATGTGGATCGGCACCTTCCACGGGCTGTGCAACCGCATGCTGCGCGCGCACCACCGCGAGGCCAACCTGCCGCAGACCTTCCAGATCCTCGATTCCGGCGACCAGCTCTCCGCCATCAAGCGCCTGATGAAGGCGATGAACGTGGACGACGAGAAATACCCGCCGCGCGAGATGCAG
>JAJZUH010000138.1:0-1923 GCA_021847165.1 Pseudomonadota bacterium | reverse complement strand
CAGGAGATCAAGCATGCGCTGGCCTACCTGCGCCTGATGGAGAACACCGACGACGACAATGCGCTGCTGCGCATCGTCAATTTCCCCACGCGCGGCATCGGCGCGCGCAGCATCGAGCAGTTGCAGGAAGCGGCGCGGGTCAATAACACCACGCTGTGGGACGCGGCGGCGCGCGCGGGCGGCAAGGTCACGGCCTTCGTCGGACTGGTCGAATCGCTGCGCAGCGCCACGCAGAACCTGCCGCTGCCGGAGATCATCGACCATGTGCTGCAGCATAGCGGCCTGGCGGCGCATTACCAGAACGAGACCGGCGCGAAGAAACGCGAGGCGGAAGAGCGGCTGGAGAACCTGAACGAACTGGTCAACGCGGCGACGCTGTTCGTGCACGAGAACGAGGACGACAGCCTTACCGCCTTCCTCACCCACGCTTCGCTGGAGGCGGGCGAACACCAGGCGGGCGACAGCGAGGACGCGCTGCACCTGATGACCGTGCATGCCGCGAAAGGACTGGAGTTCCACACCGTGTTCATCACCGGCCTGGAAGAGGGCCTGTTCCCGCACCAGAACAGCATCGACAGCGGCGAGCTCGACGAGGAGCGCCGCCTGATGTACGTGGCGATCACGCGCGCGCGCCGCCGCTTATATCTCACCTTCGCGCAGAGCCGCATGCTGCACGGGCAGACACACTACAGCACGGCATCGAGCTTCCTGCGCGAGCTGCCGGAAGCGCTGCTGCACTGGCTGACGCCGCGCGTGAGCGCGCGCAAGGCTTTCGCCGCCGGCAGCTACATCAAGGCTTTCGCCGCCAGTCCGGTGATGGAGAAAGCGCCGCCCGCGCCCAGCTCGGTGTGGCGCATCGGCCAGCGCGTGTTCCACCAGAAGTTCGGCGAGGGCGTGGTGACGGACAGCGAAGGCGGCGGCAACGAGGGCCGCGTGCAGGTCAATTTCAAGCGCGCCGGCAGCAAATGGCTGGCGCTCGAATATGCCAAGCTTACCGCCATCTGACGCCACACTGGACGCCCGCCTGCGGCTCATCGTTGCGAGCTACCGGCGGCTTACCGGCAAACCGCTGCTTGCCGAACAATTGCGCCTTCCCCCTTGCAGGGGGAAGGATGGGATGGGGGTAGAGTCGGCTTATTCCGATGCTTCTACCCCCACCCTGGCCCTCCCCCTTCAAGGGGGAGGGGATATCGTGGCGCTGCGCCAGGCACTCTGGAACGCGCCGCGGGCCATCGTTGCGCACGGCACCGAGGACGACCCGGTCTTCTTCTACGGCAATCGGCTGGCACTGCAATTGTTCGAGATGGAATTCGACGAGTTTGTGCGCTTGCCGTCGCGGCTCTCGGCCGAACCGCTGGCGCAGCAGGCGCGCGCGAAACTGCTGGCCACGGTGGCGCAGCAGGGCTATGTGGACGGTTATTCCGGCATGCGCATCGCCCGCAGCGGCAGGCGTTTCATGATCGCCGACACCACGGTGTGGAATCTGCTCGACGAGAACGGCGTACAGCGGGGACAGGCCGCAGCATTCGTGGCGCAGGCATAGATTCGGGCTCTTTCAACGTTCAGCAGGAGAAAGTCATGGGCAATTCATACAAGGCCGTCACGCAGGAGATCAGCAAGGAGCTCACCCCATTCCGCAAGGAGGCGGCTGCGCCGATGGCAGGATTCGATGCGATGGCGAAATCGGCCATGGCGGATGGTGTGCTGTCGGCACTGCACAAGGAACTGATCGCGACGGCCATCGCCGTGTCGACGCGCTGCGAGGGGTGTGTCGGTTTCCACGTGCGCGGGCTGGTGCGGCTGGGCGCAACGCGCGAGCAGATCAACGAGATGCTCGCGGTGGCGGTTTACATGGGGGGCGGCCCGTCGCTGATGTATGCGGCGGAAGTGCTGCGCGCTTTCGAGGAATTCCAGCCGGCCTGA